>CAUUAX010000003.1:0-45778 GCA_963543285.1 uncultured Candidatus Saccharibacteria bacterium | reverse complement strand
GCATTAATAATGGCAAGGGTCTGAGTTTTGCGGAATTCACTTACACTTTACTTCAAGGCTATGATTTTTGGCATCTATTTAATCAATACGGTGTGAATCTGCAAATTGGTGGATCGGATCAATGGGGCAATTTATTATCTGGCGTGGATCTGATTCGTAAAAAAGAAAACACCGAAGTCTACGCAATGACTGCACCTCTGCTTATCAATAAGTCGACTGGTCGTAAATTTGGCAAATCCGAAGGCGGCGCGGTTTGGCTTGATGAAAATAAAACCAGCGTCTATAAATTCTACCAATTCTGGCTGAATGTTGATGACGAGAGCGCGATTGAATATATGAAGATCTTTACGATGTTGGATCGCGATACGATTGAAGCCATCGCTGAAAATCATGCCGTTAATCCAGGTGCTCGTTCGGCTCAGAAGGTTTTGGCTCGTGAAGTTACTGATATTGTTCACGGTAGCGCGCGTCGTGAATCTGTTGAGCGCGTAACTGAAGTTTTGTTTGGTGGCGGCGATTTTAAGAAATTGTCGGACGATGATTTAGGTGCTTTGGCTGAAGAAATTCCTTGCGTTGATGCTGGAATTGATGTGATTGAAGCTCTGGTGGAATCTGGGGCAGTTGGCTCTAACGGCGAAGCAAAGCGATTGTTAAAATCTGGAGCTATTAGCCTAAACGGCGAAAAACTTGCCGAAAATAAAGTCGTCAATGACACGTCGCTACTGAAGAAGGGTAAAAACACATTCGTATTAATTATGGAAGGGGACGAATAATGAAGAAAATTATCGGTTTTGATTTGGATGATACGCTAGCAATTACAAAATCGCCAATTAGCGACCGTATGGCTGGAATTCTTAGTCGATTACTTGAGAATTATGACGTTTGCGTGATTACTGGCGGCACGTTTCAACAGATAAAAAAGCAGGTGATTGATAGATTGAACGTTACTCCAGAGTTGCTTCAGAAGTTCCACGCGATGCCAACTTGCGGAACTCGATATTATCGATTTGACGCCGCTGATGATGAATGGAAAATTCAGTATGCGAACGATTTGTCTGACGAACAAAAAACTCAGATAACTGCGGCATTGGAAGAAGTTGCGAAGGAAATGGGTATTTGGTGTGAGAATCCTGCGGGTGAAATAATTGAAGATCGACATAGCCAGATTACTATGTCGGCTTTGGGTCAGCAAGCTACACCTGAAGATAAATATGCGTGGGCTGAAAAATATAAGGATGTCCGTCCGATATATCGCGACAAGGTGGCGGAGAAGCTGCCTGGGCTTGAGGTGCGAATTGGCGGGACAACGAGCACCGACATCACGCTTCCGGGAATTGATAAGGCTTATGGAATTGGCAGGTTGCTTGAACTGAACGGCTGGTCGAAAGAAGAAACGCTGTTCTTTGGCGATAAAATTGAAGAAGGCGGCAATGATTTTCCAGTGAAGCAAATGGGCGTAGATTCAATCGGTGTGAGAGGCTGGGAAGATACGGCTTACGCCCTGGAAGGCATCAACGCCGTTTCGTAGATGAAACTAACAACTCCTCTCGAGCAAATTAAAGGCGTCGGGCCGAAAACTGCTCAGGCTCTAGAGGCGGCTGGTCTTAAAACGATTTCTGACGCTTTGGATTTTTTGCCGCGAGCATATGACGATTATTCAACCGCGGTTAATATCGCAGATCTTCAGCCGGGAAAAGTTACGGTTAAGGCGCGCTGCGAGTCGGTTTCGACGCGTGTTGTTCGGCGTGGACTTAGAATTACGACCGCGGTTTTGGCGGATAAGTCGGGCAAAGTTAAGGCGGTTTGGTTCAATCAGCCGTACCGCGAAACGCAATTAAAATCTGATGCAGAATTTATTTTTTCTGGTCAATTTGGTATGCAATATAATCGCTATCAAATCAATAATCCGTCCGTCGAGCTGGCAAAAGAAATTGCCAAAACTGCTGCGGAAAATAATTCTGGAATTCAGCCAGTTTATAAATCGATCAAAAATATCCGCCCAAAAACTGTGCAAGATTTGATGAAAAATATTCGTCCGATTATGGATTTTTTGCCCGAGACTTTGCCGGAAAACATTATTCAGCGCCAAAAATTGGTTAGTCGATCTGAGGCGGTTAAATTTCTTCACGCGCCAAAAACTCACGAGGAAATTTCCCGCGGTCGTGAGCGTCTGGCGTTTGAGGAGTTGTTTGAGATGATATTGGCGGCACAATTTAATAAGCAAGAACAAACCAGATTAACAGGTTGGAAAATTCCGTTCAATAAGTCGGTCGTGAAGAATTTCGTCGACCAATTGCCGTTTTCTTTGACGAACGCTCAGCGCCGAGCTGCGTGGCAAATTCTGCAAGATTTGGAGTCTGATCATCCGATGAATCGGTTACTACAAGGGGATGTTGGCTCGGGAAAAACTGTCGTTGCGGGATTGGTTGCGGCAGAAGTGGCTAAGGCTGGTTTTCAAACGGCAATTATGGCACCGACGGAGATTTTGGCGCAGCAACACGCGAAAACGCTTGACGAGCTATTGTCGCCATTTGGTGTGTCTGTTGCGCTTCTGACGGGTCACGTGAAAGGTGCGGCGCGCAATCAATTATTGGACAATTTGGCTAGCGGTAACATTGATGTTGTGGTTGGCACACACGCGCTAATTCAGGAAAAGGTTGCGTATCATAAATTGGGATTTGCGGTGATTGACGAACAGCATCGATTTGGCGTGAAGCAAAGACAAGCTTTATTGGAAAAGTCTGATTTTATGCCGCATCTTTTAAGCATGACCGCCACGCCAATTCCGCGCAGCTTGGCGCTGACATTGTACGGAGAATTAGATATTTCTATTCTGGACGAGTTGCCCTCTGGTCGCCAGCCGATTCAGACTAAGATTTGGTCGCCAGCGTCAGCTCCGAAGCTTTATGAATCGATTGAAAATGAATTAGCCAAAGGTCGCCAGGCTTACGTTATTTGTCCGTTGATTGATGATAATCCAGATAATGATAAAAAATCGGTGGAGGCGGAATATAATAAATTGTCTAAGACTATTTTCAGCCATCGTCGAGTCGGGTTGTTGCACGGAAAGCTTCCTGTCGAAGAAAAAGCTGAAGTGATGCAGAAATTTGCGGACGGCGAACTGGATATGTTGGTGAGTACGACTGTGGTTGAGGTTGGCGTGAATGTGCCGAATGCGACGGTGATGTTGATTGAGAATGCGGACAATTTCGGATTGAGTCAGTTGCACCAATTGCGCGGTCGAGTTGGGCGCGGAAAACATCAGAGTTTTTGTCATTTGATGATGAGCGGTCATGATAAGCCGAGCCAACGCCTTCGGGAGATTGAGAAATCTCAGGACGGGTTTTATTTAGCGGAGGTTGATTTGAAATTGCGTGGGCCTGGCGAGATTTACGGAAAAATGCAACACGGGGATTTGAACTTGAAAATTGCCTCGCTGGCGGATACGGCACTAATTGCTCGCGCTCAAGCCGAAGCCGAACGCTTTGTCAAAGAGGGGCAAGATTTGCTACAATATAATCATCTGGCGCATGCCGTCAGTCGCTATCAGCGATTAACTGTTTTAAATTAATATGTATGCAGGAACAACAATTAGGGATGGCTCTGGTCGATTTATTGGCGTCCACCAAAAAATAGATCGAGTCGCAAGGAGAAATATAAAACCAATTCTTCCTGATTGGTGTGATTTTCCTGACATTAAAAACATTCTTCATTTTGAGGGCAAGAATGGTCCTGATGGCGTCAAGCGAAAGAGTCCGGCGGTGGATGAGCCTTGGCACTTTATAAATCCGGACGATCCGAATGACACTGCACTTTTGGAGATGATTGACGGACATATTGGCAATTTAGCCCGAGCGCTACGAACAAATAATTCCGAGCGAGCGGCGTTTGAGGCAGCGTGGATGGCGCACGCGATTACCGACGGCTTGACTCCAGCTCATCATTTTCCTCTGGAACAGGCTATGGCGGAACTTCGTGGCGGCGAAGGACTGGAAACGCGAACTTCAATTTTGAAGAAAAATCTCATGAAGGGCGACAACGGAATTGAGCTGATTAAGAACAATTGGAAATTCTGGGGTGCCAAAGGTATGATGACAACGCACGTGGCGTTTGAGGCTGGCGTAGCTAGCGTGGTGGCATATCCGCGTTTTAAGGACGCAATTCCGAGTGACGATGAGATATTGCAAGTGAAAAATCACGGCTATCGCGAGTATTATTTGAGCCAAGTTCACGCCGTGGCATCTATGAAAATGTATGACAATTTTATCAAGAGCGGTTGGACGACGGATCTTGCTTGGCAGACAAATCACGAGCTAATGCCGATTATTATAAAGTCGGTGATGTTGGGCTGGCTGGCGTCTATTTGGAAACTTGAGGCAGAAAAAAGTGAGAGTTAGGATTATCTCTGGCGAATTTGGCGGGCGTTTCATAAAAACTCCGCCTGGCTCAACGACGCATCCTATGGGCGAGCGAGTGCGCTCGGCTATGTTCAATTCTTTGGGTGAATCGATACGCGGCGCGCGGGTTTTGGATGCTTTTGCGGGGTCTGGTGCTGTTGGACTAGAGGCGTTAAGTCGCGGCGCAGAGTCGGCGGTTTTCGTGGAACGAGATCGAGTCGCTCAGCGAGTAATTGCTGAAAACATAAGCATTTTGGGCGTCGAAGAAAAATCTATTGTAATAAAAACAACGATAGTAAATTGGCTAGAAAGTGCGAGCTCAACAGGGGAGTTTGATGTTATTTTTGCCGATCCGCCATACCATAATCCACAGTTTTCCACAGTTTCTAAGTTAATGAGACTACTCAAACCGGGTGGAATTATGATATTATCACATCCAGGAATAGGTGAGGTGCCAGTTCAAGACAAAACTGTTGTGGTGGACAGTCGTAGTTATGGGGAGGCGCACCTCACCAAGTTCCTACGATTGGAATAAGTTTGATGAGCGTTCTGATAAGTATCAGAGCGTTTTTAATAGAAAAAAGTAGGTAAATTATGAATGAATTTATTTTAGTAGCAATAAAATTATTGATCGGATTTTTTGCGCTGACGATAATAATTAACGTTACAGGAAAAGGTAATCTGGCGCCATCTTCCGCTAGTGATCAAGTTCAGAATTACGTACTTGGTGGTATTATCGGCGGCGTTATTTATAACAATGATATTAAGATTTTGGACTATGTTGGGATTTTGTGTATATGGTGCGTGCTGGTGTTAACACTGAAGTGGATAAAGAAACATAGCGTTAAGGCTAAACAGCTGATTGACGGGAAGGCTTTGATAATTATAGATAATGGAAAGATAAATATCGAAAATTGCGAGAAGGTCGGCTTAAGTGCTCATGATGTTTCTTTCAAGCTTCGAACCCATAATATTTACTCGACGAAAGACGTGAAAAGGGCTGTTGTTGAACAGGATGGCGAGCTCATTATTTCGCACAAAGGCGAGGAAAATCCGAAATTCCCGTTAATAACGGACGGTCAATTGCAAGCTGATATCTTGGATGTAATCGGAAAAGACGAAAAGTGGTTGCTTGGCAAGCTTAAAAAACGAGGCTTAGAATCTTACGGAGATGTATTTTTAGGCGAGTATGTCGACGGAGATTTGATTCTGACTGCTTATAATTAAAGGTGAATTAACTGGACGGGATGAAAAACGCTGTTGTTTGATAGTGTATGGTCCGAATGGAACAAATACAGATGAGCATGGTTTGAACAGAGCAGATGAGCATAGTCCGCGCGATGGGGCGAGTGAGGATGCAAAACAAAGGAATGAGTATTATGAAAAACTCGCAGAGAAAAACGACTTTTCGGAGCCTGTTAGAACTATTAAACGCATGAGTGGAGTTGCAGTGAGTGCAACTAAGCTGAATCCTAGAGAACATGCAACGCAAGATGAACTATTCCCAGAAAGCTGGGTTACTGGACAATAAGTAAAACTCCGCAATATCCTGGAATTGTCATTTGGAGATTTTCTACGGTAATTAAATTGACAGAGTGAGTCGAGGTGATAATCTCGGCGTTTTCTGGAATGAAAAAGCTTTGTTCTGCGTCCGCGAAATTGATGAAAATATAAGCACGTTGACCGGTTAGTTCTCTTTTTAACCCGAGAATAAATCCGTTGCCAGTGTTTTGTACGATGCTCAAACTGCCATTTTTAAGAATTGGGAGAGTTTGGCGTAATTTTAGCAGCTTTCGGTGCATATTAAGCAGGGAATCGTTTGCGATTTTTTCGCTATCAACGTTAATCTTCGTGCGATTTTCATTAACAGGAAGCCAAGGTTTTGCACTTGAAAAGCCCGCAAATTGCGAATCATTCCACTGCATTGGCGTGCGTTCCAAATCTCGGCTATCAACAACAGAATTGGCGGGACTAAAATTATCTTGAATGTCATCAGCGGTCAATTCTCCATTCATCATGCCAATTTCGTCGCCGTAATACACTACACTAATTCCTGGAGTGAGGAGATTTAAGAAGCTGAGGGCGCGGGCGCGTTCTTCGCCCAATCTGGAGACAATTCGCGGCTGGTCATGATTCCCAATGCAAAAAAATGGCGTAGTTGAGCTCGCTGATTGTAGATAATTCTCAATTTTTTTCTCAATATTTTTAGCGTGCCATTCATTGTCGCGATATTCCATGAAAAACGCCGAGGCTTTTGGATGGATTGTCAGGATTTGGCTGTATTGATGATAAATATCACCCAGCTTATCGTCGGGATAAAATTCAAACACCATTTGCTTGTCGTCATATTCATCGCAGACTGATGCCAATTCTTGCAAATATTCCTGAAAATGCGGTCCCATTTTACAGTGGTCGTGGATAAACGCTCCGTAATCATTTGGATTGCCATAAAAATCAGGATTTGGAGAATCATCTTTAAGATCAGGGTCTTTGGAAATTCCCCAAATTGCATCGACGCGCATTCCATCAACGCCCATATCAAACCAAAATCGCACTATGTTTTTCATTTCAGCACGCACTTCAGGATTATCCCAATTAAGATCTGGCTGTGTTTTCAGGAACGAATGCAGGTAAAATTGCCCGGTAAGCTCGTCAAATTTCCACGAACTGCCGCCAGACAAACTTCGCCAATTGTTAGGCTCGCTATTATTTTTTCCATCACGCCAAACATAGTAATCCCGCTTGGGGTTATCACGCGAAGATCTGGATTCTTGAAACCACGGATGTTGGTCTGAAGTGTGGCAGGGAACGAGGTCAATCATAACCGTAATGTCGAGATCATGGGCTTTTTTAAGAAGTGCCTGAAAATCGTGCATTTTTCCGAAAGTCGGATCAATTGCTCGATAATTTGCGATATCATAACCAAAGTCGGTCAGCGGTGATACGAAGAATGGGGAAATCCAGATCGAATCGATGCCCAGCCATGATAAATAATCCAGCCTCTCGGTAATGCCGTTCAAATCGCCAATTCCATCGCCATTCATATCCAGAAAACTGCGCGGATAAATTTGATAAAGAGAGGCGACATCTTGCCAAGTTTTCATGATTTAAGTATAAGCGAGATGAATAATAATTGCTAGTATGTATCTTGGTGCACAATTTATCAATTATAGCTAGCTAAAATATTTGATGATTACTGAGTATACTATCACTTATTTTTGACCTTATCTATATAAGAAACTATACCCTCAATCTTAGATTCAAGATTAGTCCAATTTTTATGACAATTAATTTGGCGGCGAGCTTTCCTTGGATTATTATCTTTAAAAGGAGCCTGACTGCCAGTATACAGAACAAATAGTTTTTCATAATTATCAGGAATATTGAGATCACATGGCTTGTAGGCAAGGTGTATGATGTAAGTTTTCGAATTAAAGGCTAGTTTTACGCTTAAATTTTGAGTGTCTAAGGATATATCAAATGTATTATAATATAGTCGTGCTTGGAGCTCCCTTGCTATCATATTTGCAAGACTATTCATCAGCTGAGTATCAACTTCAGCAAGTCGATCATTGATTGGCTTCCAAATTGGTCGTATAGTGCGATGATAATTACGCGCACTAAGTGTTTGGATTTTTTTATTGTATCTATCAACTTCGTTAACTGGTATGTAAAGAAGGTTTGCGAATATAGAATGACCGATAAGTATTTTGTACAGAACATCTATCGTGTTGAGACTGTCTATTGTACTTTTTTCTTCGTCGGTCGGAGCAAGGTAGTCGTCTATGTGGTCCTTGATATTGGCTATAGTGAACTTATCACCCACAAAGGCCTTAAAGTTAAGTATCGTTGGATATTCAGAATCAAATTCCATATCCAAGTAGCCGGCCCTATCAAGCACCGCCACTAACTCTTCGACGGCATTTAGTATATGTTTCTGCTCGTGATCATTAAGGGTTTGAAGCTGAATACAAATATCTGGCCAGTCTTCTATTTGACCTTCATACTCCCCTTTATTTTTCACCATGAGTTCATCATGCGAATCTATAAATATATTTGAAGTATAGAATATTGAATCAATAAATTCCCAATTAATGTAGCGTATTTCACGATTAAATAGGTTGTTGCTTGCTTCGGTCAAGGCCTTGTATAGTATGCGATTATGGTATTGATCGTAGTTTTTGGAATATTTTTCGTATAGGTGGTTTATAAGCAGATGTATCGTTGACTCATAGAGGTACCGATAATCCCCGAGCTCGTTTTGTAATTTAGAAAGAATATTCTCGTCATCAATGCCAAGCTTTTGTCGTAAGAGGGAAATATTATAAGGCATTAGTTGCGATATTAGGCTCATAGAAGCAATCGCTTGCCTTTTGTCTACCTTAGACAAATTCTGGATTTCCTCATTGATAATATTGACCATTTCAGATGGATGTAGGTGATTTAGGAGAATTATATCTCTAAACAATGTATGTTCCGCACAAAACGGTTCTTGTTTTATTTTTTGCTGAACACGATTTATTGTTGGTTCGTTTGAGACAAATATAACATGTACACCGGTGTCATTGAATAGGTTCTTGAGTAGTAGCGCAATGCTTTCGGGTTTAAACCCTATATCTTCAAACTTATCTAGCTCATCAATAACAATAATAATCGAGTTACTCTTTGAATATGTTGTAAATATATCTCTTAGTTTCATTTCAATGACAGCATCAGATATATCAATGCTTTGCTGCCAATTGTATGATATGCCTCCGAGACTCTTCAGACTGCCTTTGCTGGATAATTCACGCACTAAATTGGTACTATTAACTAAGGGTTTTAGCTTGCACACTGATTGTATATAGCCAATTGAACGGAACCATCTCATAGGTAAATCAAGCTTACTATATCTTCTAGTAAGTAATTCACTTTCCATACTTCTAGCTATAGTTCTTAGTAAAAGCCTCCTGTATGAGAGTTCTTCTTGGGTATTATCGTTGCCGGCTTTAGATGATTGAATAATTAATGGTATATATAAAACTACCTGGTTATCAAAAAATAATCGGCGTAAAAATTTAGGTTTTTGATTTTCACGAAATTTCGTGATTGCAAGATTAACAAGAGTTGTTTTTCCCGAACCCCTATCTCCAGCAAGTAGGATGGAACCTCCCTTGGAATTTGACAGGAAATCATTTAGCCTTTTTAGCTCAGACTCTCTTTTGATAAGTTTTTCACTACTCTTATTCATGCAATATTAGTATAGAACTATATCCGCCAATTTAAAACATTAATATATTAAAAATCGAGCTTAAAGCTCGACATCCAAAATTGGTGCGGGTAAGGAGACTCTAACTCCTGGCCTCTTCCATGGCAAGGAAGCGCTCTAACAACTGAGCTATACCCGCATGTTGTTCACGATTTATTGTAGCAAAGTCGTGAATGAAATGCAATATTTGGTGGCTCCTCCCAGACTTGAACTGGGGACACAAGGCTCTTCAGGCCTCTGCTCTACCAACTGAGCTAAAGAGCCACAAACTTGCTATTTAATTGTACTAAAGTTGTCGCCATCTGGCAAGGGTGTTATAATTTTATCGAGCGCGGGTGTCGTATAGCGGCTATTATGTGACCTTCCCAAGGTTGAGATGGGAGTTCGACTCTCCCCATCCGCACCATCACGATTTATTAAATTGGCAAACACTTGAAGTTTAAGTTTCGAGTGTTTTTATTATTTTTAGTGTATAATCATAAGCAACATGTATTATGTGAATCGTATTGAATTGGGTAAGATATTGGCTGATCGTTTAATGGAGTTAAAGGGTCAAGAAGCTGTGGTGATTGCATTGAGGGAAGAATCTTTGACGGCGTGTATTGGCTTGGCTAGCGAAATTAATGCTTGGGTGTTTCCTTTACTTAGTCGTCGGATAACTATTCCGGGTGACCCGAGACCTATGGGACTTATTGACCCAGCGGGAATATTTACGTGGAGTCCTGATTTAGAAAAAGTTCAGCGCGATGGGATTGAAATGGAATCTCACGGAGTATTGGAAGACGCAAAACGTCAGGCATTTTCAGATCTTAATCGTGTGCTCGACCAATACGGTCAGTTTTCAAAAGACTCGCTGAACGGTCGGGTATTATTATTGACAGGAGACATTGTAGAAGATCGTCTGGAAATTGCGATGGCACTTGAGTACCTTAAGAGTGTACGATATAAAGCCATTTATGGCTTAGGCGGCAATGTAGACAGCTTAGCTGCCGATTATTATCATATACAAACAGACAAAAGTGTCGCGCTTGACGTAATGACCCATATGTTTCCTGCTGAACATTATTTTGAACAAAAAGATAGCTACACTCCAGAAGAATGTAGATTATTGGTAACAAATATTTCACAATATTGGACATAAAGAAAGGACTATATGGATCCAAATAACGTTAACCCATTATTACAACAGCCGCCTCAACCAGTTGCTATGCCAATACCGCCTCAGCCAATAGTGCAGCCGACGAGTGTCACGCCAACTGATTTTCGACCAAGTTCTAGTGTTTTATCTAGTGATGAACTGAGTAGCGCGCAGGCGATTATTAAAACGATTTCTGAAGCGTTTTCTTCTCGAGTGGTTGGGCAGGAAAATCTTCGCACGGCGCTTATAGTTAGTGTGATTACTGGAGGTCACATCTTACTAGAGAGTGTACCAGGGCTCGCAAAAACTACGGCGGTACAGACGTTGGCTGCGAGTGTCCATGGATCGTTTAAGCGTATTCAGTGCACACCAGATTTGTTGCCTAGTGATATTATCGGAACTCAGATTTACGATTATAATAAGGGGCAATTCCGAACTGAGCTCGGGCCGGTTCATGCTAATTTCGTGTTGCTGGATGAGATTAACCGCTCGAGTGCGAAAACTCAAAGTGCTATGCTGGAAGCGATGCAGGAGAAACAGACCAGCATTGGCGGTGAGCGTTATGATTTACCGCGACCGTTTATGGTTTTAGCTACTCAAAATCCGATCGAACAAGAAGGTACTTATGAATTGCCAGAGGCACAATTGGACAGATTCCTATTAAAGGAAATTTTGTGGTATCCAGACTCTGGGGAGGAATTGGAGATTCTTAAACGCATTGAGTCTGGCAAATTGGGAGCGGATTTGGATGCTAGTGATTTGCCGCAAGTGGAATTGTCTGCCATTGAAACCTTGCAGAAGTTGGTGAAAAAAGTATATATCGACGATTCGGTCAAGTCATATATTGTGCAGATCGTGTCGGCTACTCGCAATCCGGGGTCTGTCATTTCACCCGATATGGCACGCTATGTTCAATATGGCGGAAGTCCACGTGCTAGTATTGCGTTTTTGCAAGTTGCTAAGGCATTGGCGCTAATGAGCGGTCGCGATTATGTAATTCCAGAAGACGTCAAACAGCTGCGATACAGTGTATTGCGACATCGTATTATTTTGAATTTTGAGGCTGTGGCTGACCAAATCCATGCTGAAGCCATTATTGATGCAATTTTTAACGCCGTAACTGCTCCATAATATGCCAAGTCTACTTGTCAAAGTCAAAGCTAAGATGACTCTGCACGCTCATGAGAAAGTGAGAGGTCTTTTAGAGGGGCAATACGGTTCTGTTTTTAAGGGGCGTAGTTTGGACTTTGATGACCTACGTGAATATCTGCCAGGTGATGATATCAAGGACATTGATTGGCGGGCAACGGCGCGTAGCGGTAGTACTAGAATTAGGCGATATGTGGCGGTGCGTAAGCATAATATTTTGTTAGTGGTTGATACTGGTCGAAGTATGGCGGCAACTAGCGAGGATGGCGATAGTAAGCGTGATGTTAGCGTGATGGTTGCTGGGGTTTTAAGCTATATCGCGCTTAAGCATGGCGATTTGGTAGGCTTGGTGGCGGGAGATTCTCGAAGCAATTATCACTTGTCGTTTAAAGGCAGCAACTCACATGTTGAGCAATTATTGCAGCAAATTCACAAATCGACAAATTTGAACTCTGCACCGAGCCGAATTGCTAATCAATTGGAATATATATCACAGCATCTGCGACGTAAAATGATGCTAGTGATTATTACTGATGAAAGTGAGATTACAGAAGAATGCCAACAGGTTTTACGGCGATTGCGAGCGCAACATGAGATTGTTTGGGTGACTATCGGTGACTATTCAGGTCTAAATTGTAACCATGAATCGCACGATATTGATGGGCTGGCTAGTTTGCCGTATTTTATCCGTAAGCAGGGGCAGATTCTACAGGAATTTAATAACTATCGAAATCAACTTAGACTATCGCATACAAAAACGCTTGATAGATTAGGGATAGTTAGTGGCTATGTTTCTGGTGATCGTAATGTGGTTAGTGAATTATTTAAGATATTGGAGAGACAACGGCATGTCAAATAAATTAGAATTGCGTGAATGGGTGGATTATCAGCTGATTTGGCTGGTAATTGGATTGATCTTGCTTGTCTTATTGGTGGCGTGGTATTTTTTTGTGTTTTTCAGTACGAGGCGCAGAAAACAGCAGACATTGGCAACATTAAAGCCGAGACCATATATTCCGCCAGATTTGACTAATCTCAAAGCGAAATATCAGACGCTGATCGATGAAGTGGAGCAAAAATACACGACAAAGGAATTGTCTGCGCGTCAGGTTCATCAGAAATTGAGCTATCTTTTGCGAATGTTTGTATTTGAGACGCGCGGGCATCGAGTTGATACTTTGACGCTGAACGATCTGAAAAAGACGCGATACAGTGAATTGACTAAGGCTATTGAACAATTTTATATGCCAGAGTTTGCTGCTGTTGAGCGCGGAAATGTCCATGAAGCATTAGAACTATCCAGAAAGGTGGTGGCTGAATGGAACTAGTAGCTTGGTGGTTGTCGTTATTACTGATATTGGTGTTGGTGATTGCGGGTGCTGTCTCTCGATTGCGTAATAAGAAACGCCAACCTAAAATTACAGGAACTTCTTTGCCAGTAGCTAATTCTTATAGATTAATCCGATTGCCTGAATATCAAAAATACTTTAGGCGATACAAACATCTGATATCGGTAGCTTTATTGATAGTCGCCATGTCTGTTGCTATGATTATTATCTTGGCGGGGAGACCGACAACAAAGACGGTGATTGAGCCGGAGTCACGCAATCGTGATATTATGCTATGTCTAGATGTTTCTGGATCTATGTATGAAGCTGACTCTGAGATCTTGAGAGTCTACGCAGAGCTTTCTAAAGGATTTAAAGGTGAGAGAATTGGTCTGGTGTTATTTGATAGCTCGCCGGTTGTTGTTTTTCCTCTGACGGACGATTATGATTTTGTAACAAAACAGCTTGAATCTGCTGCTGAAGCATTTAAGTATTCTTTTAGTGGCAAGTATAACTCCGAGAAAACAAAGCGCATATATGATTTGATAAGTGGCGTATATGAGGGGGATGGCTCGTCGCTAATTGGAGATGGGTTGGCTGGTTGTGTTAATCGTTTTGACAAGCTAGACCATAAACGTTCGCGGTCGATAATATTTGGGACTGATAATTACCTGGCGGGAAGGCCGGTAGTTACATTAAAGGAGGCGGCTGAATATGCCAAAGATAAAGACATTCGCGTTTACGGTATTAATCCGGCAGATTATTCAACAGGTGGCAAATATGGATCTACATCGGAAAAAGTCAAAGAGTTCAAGGAGTCGATGCTGCTGACGAATGGCGATTATTATAAAATGACTGATATTGGCGCCGTATCATCTATCATCGATAAAGTTACAGAGCAGGAGGCAACGCGATTTAAGGGAACTCCACAGATAGTTTACAGTGATCAGACAGTAATATTTTTAGCTATTTTGCTAATTAGCTTTGTTGCTTTAATGATAATTTCATGGAGATTGCGCGTATGATTTTACAGCCGCTTTTATCGTGGTGGATTTTGGCGATTATATTTTTACCAATAGTCATATTCTGCGTTTGGCTTATTGTAATAAACAAGACTGCTCGTAAAAGTTGGATGCGTCGCTTGGCGATAATTATCCTAATATTACTGGCTTTCTTGCGTCCATCTATTCCTGGCGTGTCGAAGCATACTGGTAATGCATCGCTAGACGTATTTTTTATAATTGACGCTACGTATAGTGTCAAGGCGATGGATTATGATGGAAATAAAGAGCGATTAGAGGGGATTAGAAAAGATGTAAAAGACATTGCCGCCAAGCTGGTGGGGGCTCGGTTTAGTGTGGTGATTTTTGACACTAGCGCATATGTAGCGCTACCTTTAACCTCAGACACTTCAACACTAGCCTCAATAGTTGACACTATACAGCCACAATATGAATTTTATGGCAAGGGTAGTTCAATCGATATGCCATTAGAGATAACAGAGAAAGAATTATCTCGCGTTAGTAAGGTGTCTCCTGGTCGGGGGCTAGTGTTATTCTATCTAGGCGATGGCGAGCAAACAGAGGAAGAGAAGCCCAAATCATTTAGTCCTATAAAAAAATATATCAAAGGCGGCGCAGTCCTTGGCTATGGCACGAGCTCTGGCGGTAAAATGCACGGCCCCTTTTGGGGTACAAAATACCAATGGGATAGTCAAGAATTTATCAAGGATCTTAGTACAGGCAATTATCCAGCGCCCGATGCTTTGTCTAAAATAGACGAAGCTAACTTAAAAAATATCGCTGATCAAGCGGGAATTAAATACATCCATCGTACTAAACCGGGCGAGATAGAAGAAGTAACGAAGGCCATTGATATAGGCTCAATCGTTCGTCAAAATAAGGAAGCGTCTTCGTATGATGATATTTCGTGGATGTTTATGCCACTAATCTTGCTATTGATATGCTTTGACGCAGGAGCTATTTATCATACGTTTCAGAATTTAAGGCGTCAACAAAAACGGAGTAAGTTATGAGTAGAAGACCTTTTGATTTAGCAAAATTAGATTTTGAGGGGATACGATTACGCAAGCGTAAGAAATTATTACTATTTTCGTCATTACCGGTTGGTGTAGTGATGTTGATTACAATAAAAATGCTAAGTCTTCCCATACTGTCTGGCGTTGCGCATATGAATTACAGTCAATCCCAGAATGATAGTGCGATCTCATGGTTGCAGCCGCTGACTTGGGCGAATTGGATGGAGCCGTACAAAGTTTATTTTAATCAAGGCAATGCTTATTTCAAATCTGGAAAATATGATCAATCCGAAGGAAAATTTCGCCAAGCTTTAGAGTCTGTACCTGAGGCGAAAGAGTGTGATGTGCGTATTAATTTAGCATTGAGTATTGAGCAGCAAGCTGATAGATTGCTATCGGAGAAAAAATACGATGCCGCAATTTTGAAATATGACGATGCTAAGGCGGTTCTTTACGACGGTGAAGATAGCTGTAACGTCAGGTTTCATAATAAGATGACAGAAAGTGATAATAGCAACGATTCTGATGACAAAGAAAACGACAATCAGCAAGGAAGTGGTAACTCTGGTGACAATAGCCGGGACGTACGTAACATTGAAAAACGAATTAAGGTCAAGTCAAGTTCCGCAAAGCAGCGCAGGAACGATGACAAGATAACACAAACCGACGAGAAAGATAGTTCTACTAAGGATTTGAAGGATACTGAACAGAAAATGAAGAAGCTTGAAGATAACGCCAATAAGGCTCAGAAGAAGCGTGTTGAGCGTAACCAACAAAATAGACATAATGAAGATTACGAGAAGAATCACGGCAAAAGTGATTATAGAAAGAAATCTTGGTAAGTTCTATTTTTTACCACCACGAATCGCGTCGATGAGTTCGATAGGGAATAACATCATCGTCTTTTGGCTTGGCTCTGTGGAGATTCGCTCTAAGGTGTTCAATGTTCGCAGATTGATGGCGCCTTGAGTCTTTGCTAGGATTTCTGCGGCTTGGGCTAATGTCTCGGCTGCGGCTTTTTCACCGTCAGCGTTGATGATGTTGGCTCGTCGCTCGCGTTCTGCCTCGGCTTGTTTAGCCATGGCGCGCTTCATGTCGCCAGGAAGTTCGATATTCTGAATCTTAACGTTCTCGACATCGATACCCCATTTGTCGGTTTCGGCATCAACAATTTCCTTGATCTGCTGGGAAATTTCTTCGCGCTTGGCAAGCAAATCGTCCATATCAACATTACCGGTGACGTCGCGCAGTGCCGCTTGGGCAAATTGGCTAGTCGCGTAAATATAGTTCGTGGTTTCCAGCACGGCTTTTGGCGCGTTGATGACTCGGAAATAAACCACCGCATCAACGCCGACCGTGACGTTGTCTTTGGTGATGACTTCTTGTTTTGGAACGTCAATTGGAGTTGAACGAATATCGACCAACATCATCGTCTGTAGACCTGGAATGACGACTCTCAATCCTGGTTCGCGAACGCCAGTAAATTTACCGAGCGTTAAAACCACGCCGCGCTGATATTGATTGACGATTTTAATGCCGCTTAGCACATAAAGACCGATAAACGACAAGATTATTACTACAAATGCTTCCATTTTTCCTCCTATTTATATAGATCTATTGTAGCATTTTGTGCGAGGAAAGTGTAAACGGCGTACGGCTTTTTGGCTTTATGGATTTCGCGATATAATGGGAGTATGAGTGATAGTAGGCAGCCGCTGGCTGAACAGATGAGACCGCAGACGCTGGACGAGGTAATAGGGCAGAGTCATTTGCTTGGTGAGGGCGAGTTATTGAGGCGAATCGTTAAGAATGGCGAGCCGGTCAGTTTGATATTGTGGGGTCCGCCGGGAACTGGAAAAACGACGTTGGCGCGGATTATTGCGCGCGAGGTGAAGGCGGAGTTCATTGAATTATCGGCAGTTACAAGTGGGAAAAAGGATGTTGAGCAGGTAATTGAGCATGCCCGCCAAAACTGGAATCTGGGGCTCAGGACAATTCTATTCGTTGACGAAATTCATCGCTTCAATAAGGCACAGCAAGACGCGTTTTTGCCGCACGTTGAGAGTGGGCTAATTACGCTAATCGGTGCGACGACCGAGAATCCGAGCTTTGAAGTCATCACTCCGCTGCTGTCGCGTTCACGGGTTTTGGTTCTCCAGCGATTGACAAAAGACGAAATTATATCGGTATTAAAAAGAGCGCTGAAAGTTCTGAAAAAGTCCAAGCAAGTTTCGCCCAAAGCTCTGGACTATTTGGCGGAATTATCGGATGGCGACGCAAGGGTGGCGCTGGGCAATTTGGAATTGGCGCTGAGTTTTAACGAAAAAGTAACGCCGGAAGTGGTTAAGGCGGCGGCTCAGAAGCGACTTCCGGGCTATGATAAAAAAGGTGATTCGCATTACGACGTGATTTCCGCTTTTATCAAGTCGCTAAGAGGCAGTGACGCGACAGCTGCGACGTATTATTTGGCGCGAATGATTGACGCGGGCGAGGATCCGAAGTTTATTGCTCGGCGAATGGTGATTTTTGCGTCGGAAGATATCGGGCTGGCGGGCAATGGTGCGCTGAGCTTGGCGATTGCAACGTTTGAAGCTGTCGAGCGCGTCGGTCTTCCGGAGGCGAAGTATAATTTATTCCATTGCGCTATTGCGTTGGCTCGTAGCCAGAAGTCGCGTGAAATTACCGATTTAATGTACAGTGCTTTTGAATTGGCGCACAAATATCCGAATTCTCCCGTGCCGTTGCATCTCAGGAACGCTCCGACCAAATTGATGAAAGATTTGGGCTATAACAAGGATTACAAATGGCAAGCTGGCTTTAAGCACGACAAAGGATTTTTACCAGAGGAAATTAAGGATGTGGTATAATTGGCATATCAATATTCTTAAAAGGAGAAGTTAATATGCCAAAACAAGAAACTCAGCAGCCGCAATATGCGCCACAGCCTGATCCAAACGCACAATACGGTCCCGCACCACAACCACAGAACACGCCGTATGGGCAGCAACCGGTCAGCCAGCAATATTTTGCACAGCCTCAAGCAGCGCCAGTACAATATGTCGTGATGGCAGAATCTCTGAAGGGCGTTAAGGGTTGGTTAATGTTCTTTGTTGTTTGTTTTGTTATCGGTAGCCTTGTCAATACAGCAGTGTTTTTCCAGGCAATAATGAATCTTAGCCAGCCAGAGAACGTTATTTCTTTGATATTTTCACCTATACTAGTGGTCTTAGCTATTTGTGCAGTTGTGTTCATAACGATGCAGAAGCGTCTTGGTAAGTGGCTAGCCGTTGCTACGATCGCCACAGCTGGATTGGGTAATGTTGCAAATGCGGTAGTTATATATGCGTCTGGAAAGTCAGAAGTGGATGCCCCAGCATTTATTACTGCAATCATTACAATGCTAATAGTAGAAGGATTGGTAATCTTGTACTTCTTTGCTTCTCGCCGAGTCAAAGAAACCCTTGTCAATTAGTTGATGCTCACATGAAAAATAACCGCCTCATTACGGGGCGGTTATTTTTTACGACTGACGCGACGGCCGCTTTGTATCGTATTAAAGTGGCTTTTGTGATAGGATAGAATTATCTGTTTAGATTTATATAAAAGGAGAGATAATATGCAAAATCAAGACCAGCAGCAGCCATCATATTCGCAACAGTCGGCTGATCGGCAATTTAAGCCATCGGGAGAGTCTTATGTTGGAATTAAGGATTGGCTGAGGACGTTTGTTGTCTTATTTGCCCTGCAGGCGGCATCTGATATATATTCATTATTTTCGTTATTTGCCAATTCAATTGGGGTACGGGAAGTTATTGGCATTATTTTGTATATTATTTCGGGTGCAATGGCGGCATCTGCCGCAGTTCTAATTTTAATGCGTAAAAAGATTGGTAAACAGGTGGCTATCGCTAATATTGTGGTTGGAACGGTTGCGTATGTGGTATATATGATTGTTGTTGGTATTGCTACCAACGCAGAGGTTAAGGACGCGGGATTTGTTGTTACGTGGTTTGGGGGAATTACCTTATTGGCAGTCTTGGTGGACATAGCATGTATATTGTATTTCTTGAAGTCTCGCCGAGTCAAAGAAACTCTTGTCAATTAGCTGATTCTCACATGAAAAATAGCCGCCTCATTACGGGGCGGTTATTTTGTGGTTTACACGACTATTGTTTCGCGGCGCGTTTTCGTTCGTTTGCGTCCAGATATCGCTTGCGAAGTCGTAACGACTTTGGTGTAACCTCCAAAAGTTCATCGTCTTCGATAAAGTCGATACATTGCTCCAAACTAAATTGCGTAAATGGCGTTAATTGCACAGTTCCGTCCGACGATTTGGAACGCATGTTGGTCAAATGCTTGGCTTTACATACGTTGATTTCGATGTCTTCTTGGCGATTGTAGATTCCGACAATCATTCCAGCATAAACTTCCGTACCCGGTCCGACCAATAATTCACCGCGCGCCTCCGCCGCTTGCAAAGCGTAAGGTGTTGTCGTGCCAGCCTCAAACGCGATCAAAACTCCATTGCGGGTTTTTGGCAATTTTCCGCCAAGCGGTTGATATCCGTGAGGCAGGGAATTCATAATAATCGTACCTCTGGTGGCGGTCAATAAAATGTTGCGCAGACCAATCAGCGCCCTCGTCGGCAAAATGTAAGTCAGGCGAGCAGCACCAGCGGTGGTCGTTTCCTGGGATTTCATTTCGGCGTGTCGCGCGCCAAGCTCTTGGCTGATCGCGCCGATGAATTCGCTTCCAACCTCAATTTGCAATTCTTCAATCGGTTCTTTTTCGACGCCGTCTTCGGTAATTGTAACGACTTGCGGTCGTCCAACCTCAAACTCAAAGCCTTCACGTCGCATAGTTTCAATCAAAACACTCAAGTGCAATTCGCCGCGTCCAGAAATCGTAAAGCCAATTCCGTTTTCCTCAACGCGTAGCGCCACATTGGTCTCAAGCTCTCGCTTCAATCGGTCGCCAATTTGCCTGGATGTCGTGAACTCGCCCTCGCGCCCTTTCATTGGACTGGTGTTCGGTCCGAGGTACATGCTCAAGGTCGGAGCTTCAATGTCAATTGTTGGTAGCGCTTCAGGCTGTTCTTTGTCGGCAATCGTATCGCCAATATGCGCGTCAGCCACGCCAACCAGCGCCACAATGTCGCCAGCAAAAGCTTCGTCAAGTTCCTCACGATTTAATCCGCGATAGCCAAAAACTTTCTCAATTCGTGCAGAACCCGCGACTTCGCCATTTTTCATCAAACTGACCTGCAGGCCACGCCTAACGGATCCGCGAGCAATTCGCCCAATCGCGTATTTTCCTTGGAACGTGTCATATTGTAAGCTGGTAACAAGCAGTTGAAACGCGCCGTTTTCCGTCACGTCTGGCGCTGGAATATCGTTGATAATCGCGTCAAAAATTGGCGTCAAATCCGCATCTTCGTCGGTGTTTGCAGGAATTTCTTTCCATGATTTTCCGTCGCGTCCGATTGCGTAATAAATTGGATATTGCAATTGAGAATCGTCGGTTGCTAGCTCCAAAAACAGATCACTCAACTCATCTTCAACTTCGGCAATTCGCCTGGCTGGCTTGTCGATCTTATTGATAATCACGACAGGCTTCAGCCCCAGTTCAAGCGCCTTCGCTAATACGAATTTAGTCTGAGGCATCGGACCTTCTTGCGCGTCCACGACCAGCAAAACGCCGTCCGCCATATTCAGAGTTCGCTCAACTTCGCCAGAGAAATCGGCGTGTCCTGGCGTATCGATAATGTTTATTTTGTAGTCGCCGTAAAAAATTGATGTTTGTTTGGCGGTGATGGTGATGCCGCGCTCGTGTTCTTGATCGCCGGAATCCATAATCAATTCCTGGCTCATCTCGGCTTGGTTGTCGCGGAATGTTCGCGACTGCTTTAATAGCCCGTCAACCATGGTCGTTTTGCCGTGGTCGACGTGGGCAATAATGGCAATGTTTCGAATCTTGCTAGCGTCCTTCATAAAAATATGGTCTGATATTAGCACAGACCTTCCTTTAAGGTAATTATATCACGAAATAATAGAGGTGAAAAGTTTTTAGAAGATGGCGCTAAGAGGTGTATCTAATTATAGTTTGTGTTATTTTTTCGGTTGACATTAAATAAATAAAAAGTCAATCTGGCGATGGCTGTGTTGATTTTTTTATGTCCATATGATATAAATAATGAATAGCTTCATCAATGAACTTATCAATATAAGAGATGACTATTCAGGAGAGGATGATTTATGCTTGGCGAGCGACAGCCTTTGGACGTTGGAGAATATGCTGAAAGACTGAGTCGTATAATTAGGAAGCTTGGAGGCATCGCAAGTGGAAGTAGAGAGCCGGAGGTAGATGCCAAAATGAAAGAGCTTACATTGGAGGCTGAAGGTATTCTTGGAATATTGTGGTGCGCTACTTGTTCTGACCGCGAAGAAGCGTTATCTGATGAGGATGCAGCGAACGAACAGGCAATGCAGGACTATATTGAAGAAATAGAATCTTTGCCAGAAAATAGAGGATATTAGTTCGTTTGTCAATTTATAGCACAAGTTTCATGCTTGTTCCAATTATTAAAAATCACCCTGAGTATGGGTGATTTTTTTATGGTGAAAAATTGTCAAAAATGGTGGGAAATACAGGGCTCGAACCTGTGACCTCACGAATGTGAATCGTGCACTCTAGCCAACTGAGCTAATTTCCCGTAATTACATCTATCGTTTTATTTAACGAACTCGTGATGTGAGCTAATTATAGTTCAGGTTTCAAGTCCTGACAAGTTGCGCCCAGCACACTCTATTGACTTTTTTACGCGAGTGTGGTATAAATGAAAATAGCTTTCATTGATGAGTTGAGTAAATCCTCGTCCGAAAGTGAACTTTGACAGGCGATCGAACACAAGATGAGTTTTTATTTCTTTTTAACCCGCCATAAGAGAACTAAGATCTCATCTTGTGTTGTTAAGAGAACAACACTTCGCTGCAACCCTGCAGTGCGAGAACGTAGATGAGAGACAGAGAAAGGGTACAGAAAATGCAACCTCAGGAGTATACAGAGACCTTGTCTACTATGGTAGGAATTGTCAAGGACGCCTGGAAAGAGCTGAGTGATCTTGCAATGAAGCCCTGTCGTTGGACGGGCGATCATGAGGTTACACGTATAAAAGTCATATTTCTTGCCGCATCGATTGACACCCTACTGTACGACTTCACGAATTTCATAGCAGATTGTGAGAAGGTTTTGCCTCAAGGCTATCCTTTCTCAAGAGCAAAAGAAGTCGTCTTCGACGGTACTGTTACCATCGGTCTCACACTTAAGGAGCTGAAAGGTTACCTTATTATGTCTGATAAAGAGACCAAGCTCATGGAGAAGATCAACGACGCACTGTTCAACACAATCCTTGCTGGCCAAGAGCTCCCCACGGAGGTATGACTAGCTGCATGGCAGGTGATTGTTCTTTTACGATTGCCTGTCATGTAGACTCTGAACTTATGACACTAAAAATCACCCTAGCTACGGGTGATTTTCTTATGGTGAAAAATTGCAATCCTTGGTGCGGATGAAAGGACTTGAACCTTCACGCCGTGAGGCACATGCTCCTAAGGCATGCGTGTCTACCAATTCCACCACATCCGCATAATTTGATTATATCAAAACAAATTCTACTTATCAACTGTCCGCGCTTATGCTAAAATTGAAGTAACATACTAAGGAGGATTGATGAATAAAGTTGCGAAATATTTGAATGAACATCTTAGTGGCGAAGTCGCGTCGCAGGATTTTGCATTGAGTCAAGTTGAGGTTGACAATGGACTTTTGGCGCGCCGACCAGAAATGATTGTCCGTGCGGCTAATATGAACGACATCAGGAAAGTGATGCGATTTTGTTCTCAATTGGCAGAGAAAGGTCATGTTTTACCTGTGTTTGTTCGTGGTTGTGGCAATGATGAAACTGGCGCAGCGACGAATAAGGGCATTGCAATTGACGAAAAAACGTATATGAATCGTGTGGTTGGTATTGATCCTCGCCAACAGCTGATTCATGCTCAAGCGGGAATTTCTCTTTCGGCAATCAACGCAACTTTATCTACTCATAAAGGTCTGGGTCTGCCGCGAACTTCATATGTGGCGGAAGAAGGTACGATTGGTGGCGCAATTAACACAGCTCCGTCTGGAATGTTATCTGGCGCGCATGGCCGTTTTGCTGACGCGATTCAGCAGCTTGAGATTGTCCTAAGTAACGGCGACGTGATTCAGACTGGGCGCATATCTCGACGCGAATTGAGTAAGAAAAAAGGCTTATCGACGTTTGAGGGCGAGATTTATCGAGAGATTGACAATTTAATCTCAGATAACGCCGAGCTGATTTCGCAAATGGATCCAGCTTTGCCAGATACGGTTGGCTACAGCGGGATTTCTCGGGTGAAGCAAAAGGACGGGTCGTTTGACTTGACGCCGTTGTTTATTGGTAGTCAGGGAAGTCTGGGTGTGATTTGCGAAGTTATTATGAAGGCGCAATTTATTCGTCCAGAATATTCAGTTGTTGCCGCATCATATAAAAAGTTGTCAGACGCGCAATCAGCCGTGGAATTAGCGATGAAAAATAAGGCGTCGGCAGTGGAAATAATCGACGGGCGATTCTTCCGTCAGGCTGCGGTCGTCGGTAAAGTGGTTGAGTGGGCGCCGAAAGAATGCTTTAAGGGTGCGGTGGTCTTGGCTATCTTTGACGACTTTTCTGACAGAGCGCGCAATAAAGCCGCGAAGAAATTGACTAGAAAATTGGAATCATCAGAAGCAATCGACATAAAAACTCTACATTTGGAAGAGCAGGATTTGTTCAGTTTGCATTCTGTTTTGGCTTTGGCGGAAACTCCAAGCGAGCCGCATATGATCACGCCGCGCGTATTTTCTGGGATTTTAATGGCGCCAGAAAAGATTGACAGCTTCCTTAGCGAGTTGAAGTCGCTGGAATCTAAGTACAGTGTGGATTTGCCAGTTTTTGTTGATTTTTCAAGCGATTATATTTCTCTGTATCCGACGTTTGATAGTAAAAAGGTGAGTGAACGCCAGAAGATTCTTCAGTTGTTGGCAGAAATTTCTCAGATTGTTGATAAGTATGAAGGTTCTTTTGCGGGATTTGGTGGTGACGGAAGATTGAAGGCTAACTTTATCTATAAAAATCTGCCAGATGATGAAAAACAATTATACGCAAAGGTGAAAAAAATCTTTGATCCAGCTGGAATTTTTAATCCAGGAATTAAAGCGGAGGTTCAGCCGAAGGAATTGGCGGCAGAATTAAACGCGTGGTGTAAGCTTCGTAATCAAGCTTGATACTGGGTGAGAATTGGGCTATAATTGACGCGTAGCCCATGCGGATGTGGCGGAATTGGTAGACGCGCTAGCTTCAGGTGCTAGTGTACGCAAGTACGTGAAGGTTCAAGTCCTTTCATCCGCACCAAGAACTGAAATTTTTCACCATAAGAAAATCACCCATGCCCAGGGTGATTTTTAATAACTTAAATTCAGGGTCTACATGACAGGCAATCGTAAGAACAATCACCTGCCATGTAGCTAGGGCTCCTAGGTGTCAAACTCTAGAACTCCTCGGATGAGTCTTCGACAAGCATTTGGAAATCCTGGCGGATGTCATCCATGATGCCATCCAGACGCTCTACCTGCCTGTCCCACCGGCGCGCTCCTTCCAATGTCATAGTCATCTTCTCTGCCGCGATGCGGTAGAGGGACCCGAGTGCAGCTTCCAGGCTGTCAATATCTCCCTTGAGGTCTCGGAGGTCTTTCATTGTTTTCACCTTTCTTCTGGTGTTCTTATCTCTGCGGGTGTGCAGCGAAGTGTTGTTCTCTTAACAACACAAGATGAGATCTTAGTTCTCTTATGGTGGGTTAAAAAAGAAATAAAAACTCATCTTGTGTTCGATTGCCTGTCAAAGTTCACTTTCGGACAAGGATTTACTCAACTCATCAGCGAAAGCTACTTTCATTTATACCACACTTGCGTAAAAAAGTCAATAGAATGCATAAAAAAACAGCCTCAAATGAGACTATTCCAAAATAATTTCAGGGGATATATGACAAGCAGCCATAAAAAGAATGAATTACACTCATCATATATCCCGCGTTGTTAGTCTTCTGTTTCTTCTGTGTAGTCCAGAAGACTTTGCGCTACTTGCGCCAGCGCAGTGGCTTCTTCGCTTAGCTGGACGAGAAGTTTCCTAACTTCTACATCAGTGGCAATCGCGTGTGATATCATACCTTCTTTCGGGATATAGTCGAGTGTTAATTTCTTCCCCTCGACAGACGCGGTTGCTCGACGAAGAAAATTCTCCAGTGCCGTCGTATTGGTCTTTTTATTCACGGTCTTTGCTCTTCCTGCGTTTTCTCGCCCTCACTGTGATATATGTGCATTCTTTATGCACAAGACGAGATTTTATCTCTTTAAAGTTCTTAGAAGAAATAAAAACTTGCCTTGTGTTTCGGCTACTTGTCAATGAACGTTTTCGGATGAGGAGCAATCTCAACTCATTAACGAAAACCAATATTACTTATACCATTCTATGGTGATTAAGTCAAGAGAAGGTTCTCAACTTTTGTTATTCGCTTAGGAACTTTGATAAAATAACAGAGATGGAAGATAAAAGAAACGTAATTGATAAATTTAAGGGTCGGAGCGAATCGGAGATTATAAATGAGTTGGATTCTGAAGATCACGGTTTGGTGATTGCGCTGGAAAATACCGAGCGAGATTTTAATATGGGGACAATTGTCAGGAGCGCTAATGCGTTTGGCGTGCGGCAGATTTATATGATTGGGCGCAGACAATGGAATAAGCGCGGTGCGATGATGACGGATAAATATCTGCATATTACGTATCTGGCGACGACGGAAGAGTTTGTTGAGAAAATGCGGACTGAAGGCAGGGAAATTATTGCTATCGATAATATTCCAGGAAGTGTTAATGTGTCGCAAACGAGTTTACCGAAGTGTGCGGTTTTGGTGTTTGGGCAAGAAGGGCCGGGGATTTCTGCGGAGCTGGCTGGTGCTGCGGATAAGATTGTGGCGATTGAGCAGTTTGGCTCGACTCGCTCCATAAACGTCGGTGCGGCAGCGACTGTAGCGATGTATTGTTGGCTGCAGCAGAATGTGCTGGCGGGAAACAATTAGTTGATTTCTGCGCCTTGTTGGCTCAAAAAATCACGAGTCTTATTATCTAATTTGCAATTTATGAAACGCGATCGTGCCGCCAATTTCCCGCTGCCATAGACAAATTGCGTTTCCTCGTCATATTTCATACCACGGAAGTCGCAATCCTCCGCCTCAATAATAGCTTTTACACCGCGAAAATCCACATTCCGAACCGACGAATTAATGAAATAAATTGGTTGCCCATAAATATGCTTTGCGTCGTCCAGATTACAATTCTGAAACACGAAAAAGCCCATGACAAACTGGTCGAAATCAACGCCATGAAAATCCTCATCCGTAAAGCGAACAAACTCGCCTTCTTGAATGGCGGGATAACGCTCGCGTTGGTAAGCTGGCAAATCATTGGCGCGAATGGCGGCGGTGATTCGGTGGGTAATATGACTCATAAGTTAAGGATAGAGTAGCTCGTCGTGTTGCGCAACAACCTAACGCCGCCAGCTTTCAATCGTCTACATTTAGCCAAGCTCTTTACTCAACCCGATCATCTCATCCAGCTTGCCAGATTTTTTTATCTCAGCCAAATTCATTGCTTCTATCTCTGTTGCTAAGTCCCATATTTCATACAGTGGGCGGTCATCTTCGGTAATATCATAATGCGCCATTAGGTTAACAATTTTATACGCTATATCATGAGTTGACCACATCTTCATGTAATTGTCCGACAAAAGCACTTTAATATATTTAATAACATTTGACCTAGATGTTAGATTTATGTCTATTTTATTAATTTCTTTCTCGTACCCAACCGTTTTCGCCAGCCGCCGCCAAAGTTTTAGGCGTGCACTCATAGCACACTCATTACAAGCTAACTTCGCCAGAGCGGTTATTTCAGAAACTAACGGTTGAGCCTCTGCAACATCTGTGCGCTGAAGCTGCAAGATAGTCTTAGAAATTGACGTATCATAATCAATGCCAAGTAACGGCAGATACTCGCACACAAACGACCGCACATCAGCCGCACTACGAATTAAATCGAGCCTATTCGACCAGAACATGTCGATGTCGTTGCGGATGAGATTATTGAACGGCGGTGTATTCATATAGATAACGTAAAACATTCAAGTAAGACGGACAGTTTTATGACATGTCCAGGTCTGGGGGCTAGAGCTGAGTTGAGTCGTACTTCAGGCTGCCGTCGGGGTAGAAGGTGACGTGGTCGTGATCCTGACCATTCTCCCTGCTGGCGGCGGCCTCCTGCGACAAGGACTCGTCCTTGTAGAAGTGCAGGTACTCAGTGCCGCCGTCGTCCCGCTGCTTCTCCAGGACCTTCTCGTCCTCGTTCTCAGCGTAGAGTTGCCAACCCATCTTGTACTCCTTCTGGAGTCAGGCGGAGAACTAATTCTCCGCGAAGTGGGGCGTCTCAAGCCCAATGGCTTTGGGCGAAACGCCAGCCTCTGCGATTGCAAAAGCTAGTATATACACATATCAATTATTAGATCCGCTGTCAACAGCTACTTTACAAAAAGCATGAAATTTACTACAATAGGCGTATGATTTTACCTAAATTCCATCATTCACACGTGTTGCCGAGGTAGGACTCTGATTTTTGATTGTACGCGCCGAGTTCTGCCTCGGCGTTTTTGATTGCTATAAATAAGAAATAATGACATAATGGAGCTAACATGAGCAGTTTATCTACACAAAGTTACAAAGGTTCGCGAGACTATTTTCCAGAGGAAAAGCGTCTGCAGAATTACATTTTTAATGTTTGGCACAAGACGGTTGAGAGTTTTGGCTATGAAGAATACGGCGCGCCGCTACTGGAGCCGCTAGATATTTATCTGGCGAAGTCGGGTCAGGAATTGGCGGGCGAGCAAACATACGCTTTTGAAGATCGTGGTGGTCGAATGGTGGCAATTCGTCCTGAGATGACGCCGTCGATTTCTCGAATGGTGGCGGCTAAGCGGCAGGAATTGGCGATGCCTGCGCGGCTGTATTCAATTGCTAATTTTATGCGCTATGAACGACCGCAACGTGGGCGTGAGCGTGAGTTTTGGCAATTGAACGCGGATTTGTTTGGTGTGGACGGCGCGGCGGCGGACGCGGAGATTATTGAGCTGAGCCACGCTAGCGTGATGAACTTTGGCGCCAAGCAAGAAATGTTTACGGTCAGGGTTAATAATCGCCAATTGATAAATCGTCTGATGAGCCAATTTTTGAAGCTTGATATTGTTGGTTCGACGATGATGATGAAGTTGCTTGATAGGAAAAATAAGATTCCTGCCGAAGAATTTAAGCGTCAGGCGATTGAGATTTTTGGCAATCAAGCGTCAGAGGGTTTGCCGAAGTTAGCAAAAATGATCAGCATGAAGTCTGTTGATGATTTGCCGAGCGAATTGATGGAAGATGAAAGTGTCAAGCAACTTCGCGAAGTGATGAAATTGCTTAACCAAAAAGGCATCACGAATGCGGTGTTTGACGTTACTTTGATGCGCGGACTGGACTATTACACGGGCATGGTTTTTGAGCTTTTTGACAATTCGCCAGAGAATAACCGAGCGTTGTTTGGCGGCGGACGATATGACGGATTGGTCGGGCTATTTGGCGTTGAACCGATTGCTACGGTCGGCGTTGGCATGGGCGCGACAACAATGGAGCAGTTTTTGGAAGTGCACAATTTGTTGCCGAAATTGGCATCTAAAACAGATGTGTACATAATTCCGGTGTCAAAAGAATCTATGGCTGGTGCGGACGATTTGGCGCGAAAATTGCGCAGTGAGGGCGTGCGGGCAGAGTTGGATATCACTGGTAGAAAGATTGACAAGCAGATAAAAGCGGCGTTAAAAAAGCAAATTCCGTTTGCGGTGTTCGTGGGTGAGGATGAAATTGCTAGCGGTGCATACACGGTTCGAAACTTGGTGGAATCTGATGAGCAGAAGGTTGGTGCTGAACGAATCGTGACAATTGTCAAAGATCGTCGATATGATGGCGATGAGGACGCTCTGTTTGAGATATAGTCTGATATCTGTTATAATTAGTCTTTATGAAGACTACTGTAAAAAAACTATCAGATACTAAAGTTCAATTGACGATTTCTTTGGGTGCTAGCGAATTAGCTGACGCAGAGCAGGTTTCCTTGACAAAGTTGGCGCGCGACATCAAAGTTCCAGGTTTTCGCAAAGGAAAAGTTCCCGCAAGCATAGCCGCTAAGCATGTTGATCCGAATGCGCTTCAGGAACAGATCTTAGAGAATGCTTTGTCAAAGGCTGTAGCTGAGGCGTTTTTGCAGGAAAAACTGCAGGCTTTGGATCGACCAAGTGTTGAGGTGAAGAAGTTTGTTCCTGGTTCTGAGTTGGAGTTTACGGCTGAAGTTGAAGTTATTCCGCCAGTAAAATTGGGCGATTACAAAAAATTGACAGCGAAAAAAGAAGTAGCCAAGGTCGAAGATAAAGATGTCGACGAGGTTATTGAGCGAATCCGTAAAAACTATTCTGAAAAATCAGAGGTCAAGCGTGCCGCTAAGCTCGGCGACGAGGCTGTGATTGACTTTACGGGAAAGAAAGACGGCGTGGCGTTTGACGGCGGTTCGGCTAAGGAATATGGATTGAAGCTTGGTGAAGGTCAGTTCATTCCTGGATTTGAAGAAGGTGTGATTGGTTATAAGGCTGGCGAAGAATTTGATTTGAAACTGAAATTCCCAGAGGATTATCACGCTGAGAATTTGGCAGGTCAAGACGTTGTGTTTACCGTGAAACTTCACAAGGTTAATGAATTGAAATTGCCAGAACTAAACGATGAATTTGCTGCAAAATGCGGTCCATTTACAGAGATGAAAGAAGTAAAAGCGGACATCAAGCGTGAACTCACCGCACAAAAAGAGCGTGAAGCTGATGAGAAGTTTAAGGACGCGTTGGTTGGTGAATTGACTGAAAAGAGCAAGGCTGCGCTGCCAGAACTTTTGGTTGAGGATCAATTGCGATCAATCGAGCGTGACTTGACTCAGAATTTGATGTACAGCGGACTGAGTTTGGATAGCTATTTGAAGACTCAGGGCTTCAAAGATAAAGAGGAGTGGACGAAGAAAGAAGCTCGTCCAGCCGCCGAAAAGCGCGTTAAGGCTGGCTTGGTATTGGCGGAATTGTCGAAGGAATTGAAGATTGACGCTTCTCGTGACGAGATCCAAGAACAGATTAATTTCTTCAAGCAACAATACGGCAAGGATAAGAAAATATTAGAGCAATTTGACAATCCAAACGTTCACCGCGATATTGCCAACCGAATGATTACAGATAAGACCGTTGCTAAATTGGTTGAATTAAACACGAAGAAATAAGGTAAATATGCCAAAATCATATCTCATTCCAACTGTCGTTGAAAAGTCGGCCGACGGCGAGCGTGCTTTTGATATCTATTCGAGATTGTTGAATGAGAGAATTATTTTCCTTGGCGAAGATGTTAACGAGCATACCGCGAACAGTGTAGTGGCGCAATTACTGCATTTGGCATACGTTGACCCGCAGGCTGATATATCGCTATATATCAATAGTCCAGGCGGCAGCGTTTATGACGGTATGGCAATTTATGACACGATGAATTTTATTAAGCCCGATGTGGCGACGTATGGAATTGGTTTGCAGGCAAGCATGGGAGCGTTTTTGCTCAGCTCTGGCGCTAAGGGGAAGAGGTTTTGCTTGCCGCACGCTAAGGTGATGATTCATCAGCCGTCTTCTGGAACGCACGGAAAAGTGACCGATATGGAAATTGACATGAAGGAAACTTTGGAAGTTAAGGAGATGCTAGCGAAGATTATGGCGAAAAACACCGGTCAGAAGTTGGCTAAGGTTAAGTCTGACATGGAGCGCGATTATTGGATGACGCCGGATGAAGCCGTAAAGTATGGACTGATTGATAAAGTCCTGACTAAATTGTCGTAAATTTGTTGGCATTATCTTTAATAGTGACAGCCCTTAAATAATGGATAATAGTATAGGTAATTCTCTGCGGACTATTGGAGTAGACGGCACGTCTAAAGCTATATTTCATAAATGCTGTCAAACCGATTACCGGCACCATATAATCCAGCTTGCTCCACAATTTCTCGCAAGTTATCTGGATTACGCGGCTGCTGGATAGCGCCTGGCCAGCCGTCATTAACGCGCTGATATAGTTCAAGTATCTTTTCGCCAAATTTTTTATTAACCATCAGCTCCGCCCGATAGCCGCGCCGCATTACTTCAGTTTGTCCTGTCAAATAGTTTTTAAAGCTTGAATCAATCTCGCTCAGTCGTATAGTCTGCCCATCTATCGAAACAGTAGGATCAATTGACCGCGGTTTTAGCGTCGGTAGTCCGAATGAAATACGACCCATTTCCCGAGAAACTCCTTGTCTCGCTTCATCGTCTCTGGCGACTTCTACGTGTGGAGAAACGAGACCAAACTCTTCTGAGGGGTGGCAATATGATTTCAGCGGATCGGGGAAGTCAGGGAATGATGAGCCAACCTTGGACAGCAAAGAGCTTAAGTCAAGCTGTCTGGCTGTGATATATGCCTGGCGCTGATCGGAAGCGATAGTCTGCATCGTCCGAGATAGTGCGCCACCGTCACCAACCATAGACAGAGCAAACCGGAAGTCCGAATCAATACCATATATCCGATCGCGCGGATGTACCGGATATCTTAGATCAATGCCGTCACTAAAATAACTTTCTAGCAAGGCTCGCTTTACAGCTGTTTGTAGTAATTCTAGCTGTAGACGATGAACAGGTTGATTCCAGTGCTCGGTCGGTAAAATACTATACCCAGCTGCAAATCGCCGTGCAAAATCTTCATTCGTCACCTCTAGCATATGTTGATCGTTAATTCTAAAAAGTGACTGTGGATTTTGCAGACTATGTTCATACGGATAGATATTAACAGCCTTGCCAGACCAGCGCAGAATTTCGCGTAGACCATAATCAACTCGGTCAACACACAAATCAGGCGATGGGCACTCTACCCAGTCGTCAATCTCTGGGAATACCGTCTCATCGAGCGTCAATCCATATTTTTCCAGTAGCTTATCAACGCCAAATACTTCTAGTAGCTCTCGCAAATCCTGATCATGTAGATTCTCGCCTCCTTGAACACCCTGAAATATCCAGTCTCCCAAGTGTGAAAAAGCAGTCTGTCCGACATCAGAAAATAATGTCCTCAGCTCCAGAATGGCTCTTTGCCGGTCATCGAATCGGTCATCGCCCTCCGTCATCTTGCGAACAAATACCAAACTCCCCCAGATATGCTGCCACCGGGAAAAATATGTCGTATTCGGTAAAGTTGCAAAGTGTGGCGGCAACGTTAACTGCTCGACTGCCTGAAGCCGTCGGAATAGTGGCGAGCGAGCTAATTCCATCAGCAGCGAATCATATGGCTGCCTATTGCCAATTTCACAGTCTCCCCAAACAACATCGTGAATTTGCATGCCATTGTCGTCAAGCTCGTACACCGGCAGCTGCAGATAATTCATGGCGACATTATCTCGTCCTTCTGGACTTTTTGGGGATATGTATTCTCTTGCCGCAGTTCGCACGTACATACTGATCAGTATACAACTTATGTAGTGCAAATTGAAGCATAATTAATATCTCTTAGTTGAAATTTTTCTAAACATAGCTTAACGTTATCAAAACTACGGCTAGTTTTACTTGTGTTTGCGCGTTAATCTTGTCATAATTTGAAGTAAGCGAGGAGGGCTTATGAGGCAATATTTAGACGCATTGAAATACGTTCGTGATAACGGTGTGCAAAAAGGCGATCGTACGGGAACGGGAACGACGGAAGTTTTTGGTATTCAGACGCGATATAATTTGGCGGATGGATTTCCGGCTATGACCACGAAGAAGTTGTATTTCAAAAGCGTTGCTCATGAGCTTTTATGGTTTCTTAAGGGTACGGGCAATATTGAATATTTGGCGCAAAACGGCGTTCATATTTGGGATGAGTGGCCATATAAAAATTACCTAGAAAAAACTGGTCAGAAAATACCGGAAATTAACGGCGATGAATGGCGCGCTGGAATGAAGGAATTTATTGATAAGATTGCGAATAATCACGCGTTTGCTGAAGAATGGGGAAATTTGGGTCCTGTTTATGGTGTTCAATGGCGAAAATGGCCGGACGGGAAGGGTGGAACTATTGACCAGATTCAGAACGCCATTGACATGATAAAGACAAATCCAGAGTCGCGTCGGAATATCGTGAGCGCGTGGAATGTGGCGGAAATTGATGACATCGTTCAAGCTGGCGGGCTGCCTCCGTGCCATACGATGTTTCAATTTAACGTAAGACCTGGTAAAAACGGTAAGAAGGATAAGCTGGATTTGGCGCTGACTCAGCGCTCGGCGGATATGTTCCTTGGGGTGCCGTTTAATATTGCCAGCTATGCGTTGCTTCTATCTATGGTCGCCCAAGTTACCGACAAGCAGCCTGGTGAGTTTGTCCACACCTTGAATAGTGCGCATATTTATAACAATCACCGCGCGCAAGTTGACGAGCAATTATCGCGCCGTCCGCTGCCACTGCCGAAACTGTGGCTCAATCCAGACGTCAAGAATATTGACAATTTCACGATTGATGATATTCGTCTGGAGGATTATGAGTGCCATCCGCCGATTAAGGCACCGATTGCTGTGTAGTGTGATTTGCATGATTCGTGATTTTTACGTCTGTTGGCTGAGGCTGTCGGTTTTTATTCTTTATCAGGATCCTCGGCTGTAAAGGCTATATAGTTCTGGTCCTCAGTGTCGGAGCGCCGTAGTCTGGTAATCTCTTGATCGGGTAGAGTGAGGCTTAGTTCTTGAGTGTTGGCGTCATACATTATGGTCGCGTACCTTCCTAATATTCTAGTTCTTCCGTCTTCGTCTGTCCATTTTTCTATGACGGGAACTTTATCATTGAATGTTGTGTTGTTTGCTTCGGTAGGTTTGCCAGATAGTAATATTGTTTTGCCTTCTGGGAGATCTGCAAGCGTGACATCTTCCATTCTCTCAAGGACTGCTACGCGTACTGTGGGTCGTTCGTTCATAATCTCTACTATACCACAAACATCAAATATTGTCAATTTAAGAAGGCTATTTTCTTTTATACGTCACAAAATCAAAATCGTAATTATTTTCATTATCTGCCGAATGATGTACGCGACTTGATTCCTTCCATACGTCCATATCTATCTCTGGGAAAAAAGTGTCAGCATCGAGAAACTCGGCATTAATCTCTGTGGCGTAAATAGTGTCGATCTCTGGAATATCTAGCGCGTCTTTATAAACTTGTGAGCCGCCAATAATAAAAGTCGGATATCGCGATAAAGCCAGGGCGCTTCGTAAATTCATAGCCGTAAGAACTTTTTTGACGCCAGTTGGCTTGGATGAAATGACAATATTTTCTCTGTCTGGAAGTGGTCGCGAACCAATTGACTCAAACGTTTTTCTGCCCATAATGACATTGCTGTTTCTCGTCAATCGCTTAAAATTCACCAAGTCGGCCGGCAAACTTCGCCCCCACGGCATATCGCCATTTTGTCCGATGGCGCGGTTTTTATCGTAAGCTACAATAATGGCTTTTTCCATAATTTCAGTTTAACATGCTGTAAAATTTACTGAAAGCTTGATAGAAATGCGTAAACTTGCCATAATAAGATTTGGTAGAAAAATCACGCAATGGGAGGTGTTTAGTGAGCGTGTACTCAAATAAAGATATATTAGCGGCGATTGAAGACGGGACAATTGTCTGTACGCCGTTCAACCCAAAAAACGTATCGGAAGCCAGCTTAGATTTTACGCTAGGCTTTAATTTTTATAAACAGGAATATGATGATATTTCGCGAGTTTATAATCCGTTTGACGAATCTGATGTCAATCGATACTTCAAGGGTCCGCTTAAGGCAATTCCGCACGTTGAATGGTGCGAGCGGCACGGTTTTCGGGAATTTAAGAATATTCCGCCAGATCATCCGATTATCGTTTTGAAGCCTGGTGAGCGAATTTTGGCACACACGCACGAATTTGTTGGAATTCGGACGCATGGCGGCGCGGCTGAGGTGAAAAGTCGTAGCTCTTGGGGGCGAAACGGCGTGGCTGTTTGTTTTGATGCTGGCTGGGTTGATCCGGGATATATCAATCGGATTACGCTTGAGATTTACAATTTGAATAAGCATGAGAGTGTGGTTTTGCCTGTCGGTGAGAGAATTGGACAATTGATTTTTCATCACACTGGTCAGGTTGACGGCGGATATGCTAGTGGACGCGACGGAATGAGCGGCAAATATCAGCACACTGACGATTTGGATGAATTGATAAAAACTTGGCGTCCAGAAATGATGTTGCCGCGGGCGTTTAAGGATCGTCGGCATAAACCGATGGAAATTGCGGGACTTGGCGAGGGGATTTTGTGATGATGGCAGGTTCAATGTTTCGCTCACGAACGAAAGAAAAAGAATATATCGATCACAGGAAAAAGCACAAGTCTGACGGCTGCGATTTTTGTCAATTGGTAAAACATCACACAGATCAGGTCGTTGGTGAAACTGCGCATTGTCTGATTATTAAGAACAGGTTTGGCTATAATTTTTGGGATGGCTGCGGCGTGGACGACCATTTGATGGTGATACCGAAACGGCACGTGGACTCGCTGGCGAATTTGAGCGACGAGGAAAAAATTGACTATATGAATCAGATTGCGAAATTTGAAAGTGAGGGCTATTCGATTTACGCCCGAGCGCAAGGAAGTAAAACCAGGTCAATGGCACACCAACATACGCATTTTATAAAAGTTGACGGCAAGGCAAAAAAGATGATGCTTTATCTGAAGAAGCCGCATACTGTGATTACGAGGTGATGATGAGCGACGCGGGAAAATATATAGTTATCGAAGGTAATGACGGGACAGGAAAGTCGACGCAGGTCGCGAAATTGGCGGAATATTTTCGGTCAATCGGGCGAATGGTTTGCGTGATTGAAGAGCCGGGAAGTGACGATCCGGAAAAATCAACTCCAATAGCAAATGAACTTCGAAAAGTGATTAAAAATGGTGATCTGGCGCGCTCTGCGGCGGTGAATGTGGCGCTATTTTCTGCAGCTCGGCGTGAATTGTGGCGAGAAAAAATTCAGCCCGCATTGGAGCGTGGGGAAATTGTTTTGAGCGCTAGGAATTATATTTCAACGCTGGTTTATCAGGGGCGAGGCGAAGGATATGACGAGTTGGAGATTCTGCGATTGACGAAGTTGTTTACTGACGAAAAATATCTGAAGCCGGACGTTATGGTTATTTTGAGTTTGAGTCGCGATAAGCGGGAAGAGCGAATTTCTATACGCGGCGAGCTGAAAAATCCCGATACTTTTGAGTCGCGCGGGCAAGATTTTCAGAAAAAAGTCGACGATGGATATTTGGAAATTGCCGAGGCATACGGAATTCCGGTAGTTTCGGCGGACGGGACGATTGACGAAGTGCATAATATGTTGATTGATAATATTGAAAAACACTAGTAAAACCCCTTGATTTTATTGACACTTTTCGTCATAATGAGTAGTTATAGAAGTAGTGTATTCATAGCGGGTGAAAATTGCGAGTGGCAAATCGTGATTTTGGGCTATGAATTAGAGATCTTCACGGCCGTCTATTAACCACTAATTAAAGCGAGGAGTGTTTACGCCTGTGGCAAAAAAACCAACCACAAGTAGCGAGCGCGTCTATTTCACCTCTGGTGATAATGCCCTGCCGCTACCAAACTTAATCGCTCACCAAAAAGATTCTTGGCGTTGGTTCGTCGAAAAAGGTTTGAGTGAGATATTTTCAGAAATTAACCCAATTGACGACTACACTGGTCAGAAGTTGTCGTTAAAGTTCGGCAAATATTATTTTGGCGAGCCAAAAAACACTGACCAATTTGCCAAAGAAAACAACTTGACATTTGAAGCTCCGTTGCACGCAACAGTTGAATTGACAAATAAGACAACCGGCGTAGTTGAAGAGCAGGAAATTTACCTCGGTGAATATCCATGGATGACTGAGCGCGGTACATTCGTTATCAACGGTACGGAGCGTGTGGTTGTTAGCCAGTTGATTCGTTCTGCTGGTGTTTTCTTTACTGCTGAAACAGTAGCGGGACGTAATTACTACGGTGCAAAAATCATTCCAGGACGTGGAGCTTGGATGGAATTTGAGACGGCTTCTAACGGCGCAATTTACGTAAAAATTGACCGCCGCCGCAAGATGCCAGCAACGACTTTGTTGCGCGCTTTGGGCTATCCAAAGACTAGCGAAATTAAGGAGTTGTTCGCTGATATTGATACTGGCGACGTAAAATACATTGACGAAACTTTGGACAAGGACACTTCTCGTGGTGCAAACGAGGCGTTGATTGAGGTTTATCGTCGATTGCGTCCAGGCGACTTGGCGACGGTTGATAATGCTCGTCAGATGATTGAGCGAATGTTCTTTGACTTCAAGCGGTTCGATTATTCGCGGGTTGGTCGTTATAAATTGAACCAACGCTTGGGTCTGGATGTTGCAAATACAGCAGAAAATCGTACATTGCAGATGAGCGATTTGGTGGCGATTTTGCGTGAAGTTATTCGCTTGAACAATACGCAAGAGCCAGCTGACGACATTGACGCATTGAGCAACCGCCGAGTTCGCTTGGTTGGTGAATTGATTGCCCGACAATTCCGTGTTGGTATGCTTCGAATGCAGCGTAACGCGATGGACCGCATGAGCGTGGCTGATTTGGAAAGTGTTAGCCCAAGTCAATTGATTAATGCTCGTCCAATTGTTGCGGCTGTTCGTGAATTCTTCACTTCAAGTCAGTTGTCGCAGTTGCTTGACGAGGTTAACCCATTGTCAGAATTGAGCCACAAGCGACGCTTGAGCTCGACCGGTCCTGGCGGCTTGACTCGTGAGCGCGCTGGATTTGAGGTTCGCGATGCCCACCCAACTCACTATGGCCGTATCTGTTCAGTGGAAACGCCAGAAGGTGCAAACATTGGTTTGGTGCTTAACTTAGCGACTTATGCGCGTGTTAACGAATACGGATTTATTGAGACTCCTTATCTTCGTGTTAAAGATGGCAAGGTGACTGACGAGCTTGTATATTTGGATGCTTCTCAAGAAATCGGTGAAGTTATTGCCGATGCCGGTGAGGCTCTTAACGAAGATGGAACCTTCCGAGATGAGCGCGTTAATGCTCGAAGTAACATGCAGCCGTCGCAAGTTGATGCTAGCCAAGTTACATTCATGGACGCAGCTCACCGTCAGATTCTAGGTTCGACTGCGGCACTGGTGCCATTTATTGAAAAGACTCGTGTCGACCGTGCCTTGACTGGATCAAACATGCAACGTCAGGCTGTTCCTCTATTGTGTCCAGAATCCGCAACTGTTGGTACTGGAATTGAGAAGGCTGTGGCTGAGAATAGTGGTCACTTGATTCAAGCTAGCGCCGACGGTGAAGTCGTTCGCGCTGATGCCGATGAAGTTCACGTTAAATATGCTGACGGCGTAAAGATTTACACATTGAAGCACTTCGTGAAGAATAATGACGATCGTTGTTACAACCAAAAAGTCCGCGTTGAGCGTGGCGACAAGGTGAAGAAGGGCGATATTCTGATTGAAGGCGCCTCAATTGCTGGCGGTGAAATTGCCCTAGGTAAAAACCTTCTGGTTGCCTTTATGCCATGGGGCGGCTACAACATGGAAGACGCGATTATTATGAGCCGACGCTTGGTTGAAGATGATCGATTGACAAGCATTAACATTAAAGATTACACCGTTGAGGTTCGTGAGACGAAGCTTGGTCCAGAGATTGTGACGCGCGATATTCCGAACGTTTCTGAGGAAAGTTTGCGTCATTTGGATGAGAACGGAATTGTTCAAATTGGTTCAGAGGTTAAGGCTGGCGATGTTTTGGTTGGTAAGATTACACCAAAGGGTGAACAGGAATTGAGTTCTGAGGAGCGTTTGCTTCGCGCAATCTTCGGTGAAAAAGCTAAGGACGTTCGCGATACATCACAGCGAATGAACAACGCGGGCGGCGGTAAAGTTGTTGGCGTTAAAATCTTTAGCCGTGAAAATGGCCACGAATTGAAGGCTGGCGTTTTGATGCAAATTCAGATCTTCGTTGCGCAATTACGAAAGATTGGCGTTGGTGACAAGATGGCTGGACGCTTCGGTAACAAGGGTGTTGTGGCGAAAGTTCTTCCTGTTGAGGATATGCCATTCCTAGAAGACGGTACGCCGGTTGACGTAGTTTTGAACCCACTTGGTGTGCCAAGCCGTATGAACCTTGGTCAGATTTTTGAAACTCACCTTGGTATGGCGGCGCGAGCATTGGGTTACCGTGTAGCAACTCCGTCATTTAACGGTGTTCCGAGCGAGAAGATTTCTGATGAGCTAGAAAAAGCTGGTTTGGCGCGCGACGGTAAGAGCCAATTGTTTGACGGCCGCACCGGTGAACCGTTTGAGGAGCGAACAACAGTTGGTGTGATGCATATGATTAAGTTGCACCACATGGTTTCTGACAAGATTCACGCCCGCTCAACTGGTCCATACACGATGGTTACTCAGCAGCCGCTTGGTGGTAAAGCACAAAACGGTGGTCAGCGCTTCGGTGAGATGGAGGTTTGGGCACTGGAAGCTTACGGCGCCGCTGCAACCTTGCAGGAAATGTTGACAATTAAGTCCGACGACGTTTACGGTCGCGCAAAGGCTTACGAGTCAATCATTAAGGATGAGCCAATTGTTGGTCCAAAACTTCCAGAATCCTTCAACGTGTTGGTCAAGGAGCTTCAAGGTTTGGGTCTTCGAGTTGATTTGGTTGACGACGAAGCAACAGTTGATGCTGAACATGTTATTGCTTCAAGTGGCCCAGAAGACAAAACCGTTGCCGCTGATGGCGAGAAAGAAGAAACATATTTGGACGAATCAGATGACATCGGTGAAATTGACGATGGCATGAGCGTGCAAGATATTGATGAAGTAGAAGAAATAAAGGAGGACGCGTAAGATGGCAAATTCTGCATTTAACGCAACGGGCATCAGCGATTTTGACGCGGTTCGTTTGGCAGTAGCTAGCCCAGAAGACATTCTGAAATGGAGCTACGGCGAAGTTTTGAAGCCAGAAACAATTAACTATCGCACACAAAAGCCAGAACGCGACGGATTGTTCTGTGAGCGAATCTTTGGCCCAGTTAAGGATATCAATCCACACGACTCAAAGCTTAAGGGTGTACGTTCACGCGAAGCTGCTGTCGATAAGAATGGTGAATTGGTTACTAAATCAATCGTTCGTCGTGAGCGAATGGGTCACATTCAATTGGCAGTTCCAGTTGCGCACATTTGGTTTATGCGCGGCACTCCAAGCGCAATGAGCCAGCTGCTCGGCATGACGGTTCGTAATATTGAAAAAATCGTTTACTTTGCAACTTACGTCATCTTAAATGTTGACGAAGCAACTCGTGATCAATATTTGGCAGATTTGGAAGCGGAAACTGATTTGGCTCGTAAGGCTATCAAAATCCGTTACGAAAAAATGGCTGAAGAAGATGGCGCTGATATTAAGCAACTAGCTAAAGAGCAGAGCCGTGAAGTTGAGGAGTTGGAAGAAGCTTACGTTGGTAAGAAATCTCAATTAGAGAGCTTAAACAGGGGTGCTTTGATCTCAGAGAGCGAATATCGCAACTTGCCAGAAGAATATGACGAATTGATCGAAGTTGGTATGGGTGCCAGCGCGGTCAAGGAGCTTTTGGACAAGATTGAGTTGCCAAAGCTTATCGCTGAATTGACAGAGGAAGCTGAAACCGCAAAAGGTCAGCGGCAGAAGAAATTGCTAAAGCGTTTGAAGATGCTCGAAAGTATGGAATCTGCTGGCATTAAGCCATCAAGCCTATGTATGACCGTTCTGCCAGTTATTCCTCCAGATCTTCGTCCAATGGTGGCGTTGTCCGGTGGTCGATTTGCGACATCTGACTTGAATGATTTGTATCGCCGAATTATCAACCGAAACAATCGCTTGAAGAAGTTGATTGAGCTTAACGCACCAGAAGTTATTCAGCGCAATGAAAAGCGTATGCTTCAGGAAGCTGTTGACGCTTTGATTGACAATTCAGCATCTCGCGGTCGTGCGGTTAGCTCGACTGGTGGTCGTCGCAGCTTGAAGAGCTTGAGTGATATGCTAAAGGGTAAGCAGGGTCGCTTCCGCCAGAACCTTCTTGGTAAGCGTGTTGACTATTCTGGTCGCTCGGTTATCGTGGTTGGTCCAAAATTGAAGATTAACCAATGTGGTTTGCCAAAGCAAATGGCGCTGGAATTGTTCAAGCCGTTCGTGATTAGCTGGTTGATTAAGAACGAATTCGCGCACAATATTCGCTCGGCTTCACGCCTAATTGAAGCTGGTGAAGCGGTAGTTTGGGACGCGCTTGATTCAGCAATTGAAGGCAAGTACGTGTTGCTTAACCGCGCACCAAGTTTGCACCGTTTGTCAATTCAAGCCTTCCAACCAGTTTTGGTTGAAGGAAAAGCTATTCAATTGCACCCGCTAGTTTGTGCCGGATTTAACGCCGACTTCGACGGTGACCAGATGGCTGTTCACTTGCCGCTATCAAAAGAGGCTCAGGCTGAAGCTCGTGAATTGATGAGTGCAACTGCCAACTTGTTGAAGCCTGCCGATGGTGCGCCAGTGCTGCACATTTCGCAGGACATCGTGCTTGGTAACTATTACTTGACTTACGACAAGCCGCAAGCTCAGACTGATAAGATTAAGACTTACAGTTCTGTTTACGAAGCAGAAATGGCTTACGACAATGGCGTAATTCACTTGCAAACCCCAATTCGTATCTTTGCGAAAGGTAAAATGCGTGAAACAACTTTGGGTCGCGTCTTCTTCAATGAGATTCTGCCTGAAGATTTCCCATACGATAACAACGTCCAGACTAAGAAGCAGCTTAAGAAGGTGTTGGCGCAAATCTTCAACAAGTACGGCGCCGAAGAAACCGCTAAGATTGCGGACCGCATGAAGGGTCAAGCTTTCCGCTTTGCTACGGTTGCGGCTGTGTCGACTGGTATGACCGACTATGTCCACTTTGAGGAAATCCCTCAGTTTGTGGCTGAAGGTGATGCTAAGGCGGCTTTGATTTCTGAGCAATTCGACCAAGGTTTGATCACTGAGGAAGAGCGATATAACTTAACTGTTAACGCGTGGCGAAACGTCGACAATAAGATTACAGCATTCCTGAAAGATCAATTGGCACACATGGACACCAGCATCTCTATGATGGTTAACTCTGGTGCTCGTGGTGATATTTCCAACGTGAAGTTGGCGAGCGCGATGATTGGTGTTCAGATGGACGCAACCAACCATGAGATTGAGCTTCCAATCCGCAGCTCTTACACGGGCGGTTTGTCTAGCCTTGAGGCCTTTATCGCAACTCGTGGTGCACGTAAGGGGCTTATTGACACGGCTCTTAAGACTGCCGACTCGGGTTACCTGACTCGTCGTTTGGTAGACGTTGCGCAAGACGTCTTTACCGTTGAAGACACTGATGGCGACGATGAAGGTTACGCAATTTACCGATCAGAAACTGAAGAGACGATGATTGACTTCTCAAACCGTTTGGCTGGTCGTTATGCTGCTGAAACAATTCCAGGTCACGTCAATAAGAACGAATTGATCACGCGTGAAATCGCAGATTCAATTGATGACGACGAAAGCATTGAAAGCGTTAAGATTCAGTCTGTATTATCAACGAACAACCTTAACGGCATTCCACAGCGAAGTTACGGTATTGATATGTCGACTGGTAAATTGGTTGGCAATCATCAGCCAGTTGGTGTTATCGCCGCTCAGTCAGTCGGTGAGCCAGGTACTCAGTTGACACTTCGTACCTTCCACAACTCTGGTGTTGCTGGTGGTGACATTACCCAAGGTTTGCCTCGCGTTGAAGAATTGTTTGAAGCGCGCACACCAAAGGGTCAAGCATTCATTACGGAAGTTGCTGGTTTGGTTGACGTTTGGGAAGATGGCAAGAAGTACATCGTTCAAATTACGCCAGAATCTGGTAAGGTTGAGCGATTGCCATTAGAAGGACGAACTGTTGTGGTTAAGGCTGGCTCAAGCGTTAAGGCTGGCGACGTCTTAGCAACTGGCGAGAGCGACACTCGACCTTTGATCGCGCCATTTGACGGTGTGATTGAGTCGGCTGAGGATACTTTGGTGATCGCGGCAGAGGCTGCTTCGCCAACTCGCTACGAAATTCCAGGCAACATGCAATTGGTCGTTAAGGCAAACGATGTTGTTGAAGCTGGTGATCGATTGACGGCTGGATCATTGAACTTGCACGATTTAATGCGACTTAAGGGTGTTGAGGCAACTCAGCGCTACATCATCAACGAAGTTCTGCGAATTTACGCCGCTCAGGGTCAGGACGTGGCTGACAAGCACTTGGAGATTATTGTTCGCCAAATGTTTAGCCGCGTGCAAATCGAAGATGCTGGTGATAGCGAATTCGTGACCGGCGACATCATTTCTAAGGCCGCTGTGGTCAATGCGAATAAGCAATTGGCTGCTGAAGGCAAGAACTTGATTAGCTACACGCAATTGCTACTCGGTATCACGAAGGTGTCGATCTGGAGCGACTCATGGCTATCGGCCGCATCCTTCCAAGATACTACTCGCGTCTTGATCAATGCTGCTGTATCTGGTCGAGCCGACCACTTGCACGGTTTGAAGGAAAACGTCATCATCGGCCGCAAGATTCCAGTAGGAACTGGCGCTGTCGAAGAAGATGAAGAATTCGAAACACCGAGCGAAGACGAGTTTGTCGAAGAAGAAATCGCTGCTTAGTAGGTAGGTCCGACCACAATAATCCGCAACACCCGCACCTTGACTATAAGGTCGGGTGTTTTGCGTATGATGATTATTTTATTTGGTAGCTCATAAAGCACTGTATGTAGATTTTAAGTCTTTGTTTTGGATGATATGTATTGACTTTTTAACTCAGGTATGATATAAATTACATTAGCTTTTACACAACCGTGTGAAAGAGTACTTCACAACAAGAAAGAAGGTGTCTGATGACACTCCAGGAAGAGGTAAAGGCCAGAGGAGATGTGGACGATGAGAAATCATCGAGCGGTCTCTTTCTCAATCCCGTGGCTATGCAATGGATCTTTCTGTTTCTGCTTATCGCGTGGGCACTGGTCAATGCACTACTGTACACAGATCAGGCTAGTAAGTATGAAGAAAGGAAATCCAGCGCGACGTTGTCTGACATTGCCTCTAGCTTTGGGTTAGAGACAGGCAAGGAATACTCCATTACTGTAGTGGGTGCGTCGGGTGCAGCTATTTCAGTTGCCCTCGAGGGTGACAATGGCTCACACATCTTAGAGGTCCCGACCTCTAAGATCACCTTCGACGTCCGTCGGGACGTCGAAGGGGCGTCTATGTCCGTAGATATTCCCAACATCAAGCAATCTGAGGAGGTAGCCTACTGGCTGCACTCCTACGCTTGTAGCAAAGATACTTGGGTATTCGGCTGGCTGCAGAAAAACTGCAGTCCTAATCCCCCTTACCTTGTCGTTTCCGACGACGCAAGAAGCCAAGGACTCGCCTTGGTAATTGAGAAGTCAGCCGGAGCGAGAATCACGCTTTCGCCAAGTATGTATAATGACATTCTTGGCATTAATCCTGGTGCTGTGGAGTAACGCTCCATCCCCTCTGTGTCGAGTAAAAACTCCACGGACGGGGGTGGAGTTTTTACTTTAAATTGATTTTTTATAGGAAAAAAATTATATAATATAAACAATTAAAGGAGGTTTTATGCCAGTATATAACAAACTTGTCCGTGATAAAATTTTGGAAATCATTAAGGCCAACAGGCAAAAGCCAACTCACAAAATACTTACAGCAGACGAATATGCCGTGGAGCTTACAAAAAAGCTAGTCGAAGAAGTTGAGGAATATAAAAAAGATAAAAATACTGATGAGCTTGCCGATATCATGGAAGTGGTCTATGCTCTCGCAAGCCTGCATAGTTGTACCGCAGAAGAATTAGAAAAAATTCGCGCAGAAAAAGCAGAAAAACGCGGCGGCTTTGAAAAGAAAATATTCCTAGTGGAGGTGGCGAATTAGGGCAAGTATGCGCGACAAGTTATGTCTCTTCTGTGCAAGGAATTCATCTCTGACAATGAGTACCCTGTTCTTAAGTCTGATCCTTTAGACTCTGAGTCTGGACAGTGATTTTACTTTTACGAAATCTGTGCTAGAATAGATGTAGAGTTTCCTCTTTTCGGAGT
>CAUUAX010000002.1:0-48804 GCA_963543285.1 uncultured Candidatus Saccharibacteria bacterium | reverse complement strand
TGAACGGATTCTGGATTTGGTAACGGTAAAATAACTAAGAAATATACGGTTAATAGGTACAGAATAAAGGAATAGAAAATCAAAGTCCGCAACTTATTGACGGAGCCGTATTTTCGATAGTTCGCAATCATATACGGCAATGTGATAAGAAAAGCCAAGATTGGAAAAAGGATTAGTGCGACCTTAATAGAGATTAGATATCCCATAAACTCCATTATACTAAATATTTTCTCTGTAAAATTCAGGATGACTATTTCTATGCTGGGAAATATACTTGACAAAAAACAAAGCTTATGCTAACATTGTAACCAGTATTCTAAAAATAGATACAAAAAGAAAGAATAAAAATGAATTTAGTACAACAGTTTTTCACCGTTACAACTATGTTTGTCAGTTTGAATGTAGCGTTTGGTGTGCTGCTGCACGACACCAACGTCGATAAAGCGTTTTTGTCATCTTGGAAAACATATAGCGTTCAAAGTGACATTGAGGGTGAAATAAAAATGCCAGAAACAAAGCCTCACACTCATCCAGAGCATGCTCAATTGTCAAATGTGTTGAAAGAAGGTTCAGCGCGACCGCGAACTACGCCTCGCAACAACGATAAGAAGCGATTACGCCAAAAATATGCCGCCCGTGGTCAACATACTTTTGACGGATATCACCTTGATTTTGAAGGTGTGAGCTAGGCTATTTTAAGCTAATCACTTCCAGTTCTGAAACAAGCCGAGTAATGATTTTTTCTTGCTCGGCTAATTGCTCGCGAGTTTCCTCGACAAGGTGGGCTGGCGCCTTCTCAACGTAAGTCGGATTTTCCAGGCGCTTCTTTAATCCTGCCAATTTCTGACGTGCTTCGGCTAAGCGCATTTCCAGATTTTCCTGATGTTGATACAGAGTTTCACTATCAATATCTAGCCATGCTTCCCTGTTTGCTGCCGCTAATCTCAGTCCACGCGGCTGATCTGTGTGTTCAATTGCCTCAAGCCGCATGAGATGCTTAATTGTGTCTTGATTGTCGGCGATAAGACTGTCGTTGCCGTATAACAATCGATATTTCTTATTCCCTGGCAGTTCAGCAATCACCCAGCGACCTTCAGCAACCAGAAGCTTAAGTTGCTCGAATTGCTCGGCGGCAATCGGATCGAACTTTTCTGGAGTTGGCCAAGCTTCACGCATCAAAATGCCGTCGGTGTAATTGAGTGTTTGCCAAATTGTTTCCGTAACGAACGGCGCAAATGGATGAGCGATTTTCAAAGAAGTCGCCAAAACCCAAGATAATAACGGACGATTGATCGCGGTTTTAGATGATTCAATGTACCAGTCAGCCACGTCGTCCCAAATGGTGTGGTAAACAGTTTCTGATGCCTCTGAGAAACGATATTGCTCTATTCTAACGGCAATGTTGTTGGCAGCGTCGTTCAATTGGCGAATAATCCAGTGATCCGCCGGAGTTTGCGGCTCTAAGTCGACAATTTGATGATTATCGCCAATTTGCGCCTCGACAAACCTGGCAATATTCCATAGCTTATTGCAGAAATTACGTGCCGCAATGACTGATCCCTTGTTGAAAGCTTGGCTTTGAGCCGGCGCCCGTCCAGCGATAACTCCCATGCGCGTTGCGTCAGATCCGAATTCCGCAACCAATTCCATCGGATTGATAACATTACCCTTAGACTTGGACATTTTTTGGTTGTGCTCGTCATTAACCATTCCGTGTAGATAAACTTCTTTGAACGGCAACTTCCCTGTTCGGTATAGGCTAAGCATGATCATTCGAGAAACCCATGCGCGCATAATATCCATACCAGTTTCCATCATGTCAGTTGGGAAATAATTAGCTAAATCGCCGTCAGTTAAGTAATCCGTTACGATATATGGCCATTGACCAGATGAGAACCAAGTATCAAAGGTATCCTCTTCCCTAATATATGTTGTGCCATTTACAACAATACTTTGCTCGTTAGTACGAGTATCGAATATCCAATCCTTAGGGTCGTTTTCATTTACAAACGCAGGAATTGGTATTCCCCATGGAATCTGTCGTGAAATATTCCAGTCCTTCAATTGCTCAAGATATGCGATGAGTTCTTTACGCTTGGATGCTGGATAAAAAGTAATTTCTTCTTTTTTAAGCGCGTCAATTGCTGGCTGTGCGAGTGATTGTGTTTTAATAAACCACTGCTCTTTAATCATTGGCTCAATTACGCTGCCACACTTATAACAATGTCCAACGGCGTGTTCAATTTCAGTTTCACCGCGGCGTAGCTCCAGTGCTTCCAGTGCTTCCAAAACTCGAGCGCGAGCTTCTACTGGCGTTAATCCTAAGAACTGCGCTGGCACGTTTATCATCTTCCCTTCTGGGCTGATAATTGATTCTAGAGGTAAATCATGGCGTTTTGCAATTTCAAAGTCGTTCGGGTCGTGCGCTGGCGTAATCTTAACCGCACCGGTGCCATAGCTCATGTCGACGTATTCGTCCGCGATGATAGGAATTTCCTTATCGACAATCGGCAGTAAAATGCGAGTTCCAACCAATTTTTTGTATCGCTCATCATCTGGATGAACCGCCACAGCGACATCGCCGAGCATAGTTTCTGGGCGCGTAGTAGCTATGATAATCTCGCCAATTTTATCTAATGTCGGGTAAGCTATTTTCCACAACTTCCCTTTTTCATTCTTATGTTCTACCTCAATGTCGGCAAAGCTGGTTTGGTGCTTGGTACAGTAATTAACAATCCTCTCACCTCTGTAAACCAAGTTGTCATCCCACATTTTCTTAAACGTATCATATACAGTGTTGATGACTTTGTCATCCAGAGTGAACGTCAAATGCTTCCATGATGCACTAACACCTAACGCGCGCAATTGCAGCTCCATATTGCCACGTTTTTCTTGTACAAAATTCCAAACTTGACTATACAATTGGTCACGTGAAAAATCGAAGCGACTCTTCCCTTGCTTCGTCAATTCTCTTTCATACACAACCCAAGTTTCAAACCCAGCATGGTCGGCGCCTGGAATAAATACAGCGTCGTCGCCCTTCATTCGGTGGTAACGAATCAGAATATCCTTCAGGTTCATATCGAGTGCGTGTCCAATGTGAAGATTACCGTTCGCGTTGGGTGGCGGCATAATGATTGAATATGGCTTGCCCACCCCTGTTGGCTCTAATGCGCCACTGGTTTCCCATAGGGCGTAAATATTCGGTTCGTAATCGTTTGGTATGTATTGTTTAGCTAGCTGCATAAGTTATTCCATGGTTTTTTCATGTGAAAAAAGACAAAAGAAAACAAAGTAGCTTTTCACGTGCAAAAGCCCTTAAATATGTAATCCTCTAATTTCTCCACATGTTTATATTACATCTTAATTATACCACAAATTTATGTGGTGTGATGGATGAAATAAGGTTATTTTCTGATCGTTTGATACGCTCGATATAGCCAATATTGAAGTGGCTTTAAGGGAAGTTCCCAAGTTGACCCAGAATAAATATCTTCGCCGCCGAACGATCGCTTGAATTTCGTAAAGCCAGCCCACGGGTGATTTTTTGGTGCGTTTTTAGGCGCAATTCCGTATAAATCGACTTTCTCCATTTGACGATGTTTTGCATCGATTATCGCTTCGGTGAGCAGGGCGGTTCCAGCGTTAAGCTTGCGATATTCTGGTGTAGAATTTGCTGCCGCATGCGCGTAAATTCGAGTTGTTTTTGAGTCGAAAAATAGGGCAGTAGCAATTACTTTATTGTCGTATGTTGCGTACCAAAAAGAAGCATCCTTTGATGGCAGTAGGGAACCAGCTTGCTTATGAAAATATGAATCTGGGTGCGGTGACATGCCAGTTCGTTTGGCAACTTCGTGTATCAATTCTAGGAAATATTTAATATCGTCTGGGTTTTGAGATTGATGAACAGTTACGCCTTTTTTGTGATAATTCCTATAACAATTCCTTACAGGCTGCGCCATGCTTGCTATAATCTCTTCCTCTGGTTGCTGGAGATCGATAACGTGCGTATGTTCTGGCTGCAAATGGACGTAAGTGGCTTTCTTCCAATGCTCATCAGATAATACCTTAGAAAAGGTAGGTTTAATTGGTCCGACTCTGAGGAAAGTTACGCCTAGTTTTTTGCCGAGCTCTGCTAAGTCCTTTAGTGCTAATCGTAATGCTTCTTCGCTAATAGCGGTTGGACCAAAAGGGCAATATAAGCGAGAATTGCCCGTGCCGTGCTCTAATATTGCGAAATATTCCCATCCTTCACCTCTGTTGTGAAAGACTTTTCGACCGAGCGATTGTTGAAATTTTTCCCAGGCTGATGATTGTAGAAAATGTTGATTCATGTTGTAATCCTCACAACGTTATATTGCTGTCATTGATAAACTCGGCTGAACTTCTAAATCGTATGGATCTGTCGGTTCGTCAATTTGAGATCTGAAATAACCGAGAGTGGCAATCATCGCGGCGTTATCTGTACAGAGTTGAATAGGGGCGTATTCGATGTCAATTGGCAAGGCTTCGCGTAATTGACGGCGCAATTCTTGATTGGCTGCAACTCCGCCAGCGATTACAACGGAGGCTGGCTGGAAATTGTCAAACGCCTTCTTGGTTTTGTTTACGAGAGTTTTTATGGCTGTATACTGGAAACTCGCCGCCATATTACGTCGTAATTCGTCATCTACGAGCGCTGGAAGCTCATGAGAGGGAAAAGTGAAGTCTTTACCGACTTCGTGCTGAACGACTCTCAGAACGGCTGTCTTAAGCCCAGAGAAGGAAAAATCGTATTCGCCGGATAGTTTGGCGATAGGCAAGTGAAATGCGTGCGGGTCGCCAAGTTCAGCGACTTTAGCAATGGCTGGGCCACCAGGATATGGCAAACCGATGATTTTAGCGACTTTATCAAACGCTTCGCCAACCGCGTCGTCTTGGGTTTGTCCGATAAGCTGATAATCGCCGTGATTTTTGAATAGGACAAGCTGTGAATGTCCGCCTGAAACAATCAACGAAAGCATAGGGAATGACGGCTGTTGTTTCGGCAACGTTAGAGATAAATTGTCGGCCTGCTTATTGATAAAATTGGCATACACGTGAGCTTCTACGTGATGAATCTTAAAGAGCGGTTTATTGTGGATGATGGCGAAAGTTCTGGCGGCGAGAGTGCCGATTAATAGCGAGCCAATAAGCCCCGGCGCGTAAGTAACGGCGATAGCGTCAATATCATCCCAAGTGCAATTTGCGTCAGACAAAGCTTTTTTAATGACGGGATTTACAACTTCCAAGTGGCTACGAGCGGCAATTTCTGGAATAACTCCGCCGTATTCTGCGTGAATATCAATTTGTGAATTGACGACATTTGAAAGCAAGCGTTCGCCATCTTCAACTATTGACGCCGCTGTTTCGTCGCAACTGGATTCAATTCCCAAAATCCTCATTTGTTTTTATTATAGCAAATATAAGTGGTAAAATGGATATTATGAAAAACGAGTTGGTAAAAATTGCTAGAAAAACGCTACCTCAAGGAGCTTTGGAAAAAACCGAAAACGCCTATAGAGTTGCGCGCACGAAGATGATTAGCCTAAGATATGGCAATCCAGCTCGTGGCTTGAGAATTATCGCAGTAACAGGGACGAACGGGAAAACTACGACCGCTTGTTATATCAATGAGATCTTGAAAGAGGCTGGCTTTAAGACTGCATTATTTACGACGGCGGTGATTGAAATTGCTGGCAAAGAAAAGATAAATGATTTGAATGCAACAGTTCCGACCGTGGCAAGGTTGTTTAGTTTTTTCCAAACGGCTCAGCGTGAAGGTGCTGAGTATGTGATTTTAGAGGCGACAAGTCATGCTCTGTCGCAGCATAAATTTGACGGCGTGCCAATTGAGGCGGCGGTGATGACTAATTTGACTCAAGACCATTTGGATTATCACAAAACAATGGAAGCTTACGCGGCGGCTAAGGCTAAATTATTTGAGAAAAAGCCGAAATATATCGTGCTGAATCGTGATGACGAGTGGTTTGAATACTTTGACAAGTTTACAGCTTCTGGCGAGAAAATGACTTACGGAACGAATCCGGAAGCCGAAGCTCACTTAACGCACATTAAGTTGTATAAAAAGGGGACAGAGGCGAGTCTGCTGATTGATCATCAAACTCATTTGGAGCTGGCGACTAATTTGCCTGGCGAATTTAACGTGATGAATATGTCGGCTGCGGTGTCGTTGGCATATTTGTTGGGGATAAAGTTGGAAGATATCCAAGAGGGCGTGGCGAATTTGGAGGCGATTCCTGGAAGATTCGAGCGAGTAGAAAATAAGCTTGGAATTGATATTATTGTGGATTATGCTCACACGCCAGACGCGCTGGAAAAATTGCTAAAAACCACTCATAAAATTACCAAGGGGCGATTAACTTTGGTGTTTGGTGCGTGCGGCGACAGAGATAAGACGAAGCGTCCGATTATGGGCGAGCTGGCGGCTAATTTGGCAGATAGGATTTTCCTAACTGACGAGGAAAGTTATAACGAAAATCCAGATGAAATTCGGGCAATGATTCGTCAGGGAATTGAGCGAACGAAAAAGGCTCATAAGATGACGGAAATTGCTGACCGAAAACAGGCGATTTACCAGGCTCTGAAGTCGGCTGTTCGTGGCGATACGATTCTGATTACGGGTATGGGTCATGAGCAGTACCGAATTGTGAATGGCAAGCGAATTCCGTGGAATGACAAGAAGGTCGTTCAGGAAATTATTTCTGAGATTGAGAAAAAGAGTCGTAAAATTTCGCTTTAATCTGTTTCCAGCTTTGTGATTGACGAACTAATTTTTCTGCATCATTTGGGTCAAGCAGCAATTCTTTCACGGCGTCTTCAAGGTAAATGCCGCCCTGCGAGCCTTTGAATAGAATTGTCGTATCTTTAATGTCACTATTTTTCAGGAAATTTCCAGCCTCAAGCGCCGTGTCAAAAGAAATTACTTTACAGCCATTTTTTTCAGCGATTGGTGCGAGGTATTTCTTAGCCATTTTACCAACAGTAATAAGCAACTCTAATTGGCTAGGGTCGCAAATTTCACCGATTTTTTTATGCTCTAGTTCAGATGTTTCGCCCAGCTCATTCATGTCGCCCAATACGGCAATTTTATGATCGGCAGAGATAGAATAGAGCGTTCTTAGCGAATTTTCCATGGCAATAGGACTGGCGTTGTAGGTGTCGTCCAGCAATGTACAGCCGCGTATGCCGCGTAAAATATTCATTCTTCCTGAAACTGGTTTGATTTTTGTTAAAGCCGCCGCAACTTCTTCAATATTCATTCCGCAAGCTAATCCCGCCGCCGCCGCGCCAGTGATTGAGCGGATGTTGTGCTTTCCTAATACAGAAATATTAATGTCCTGAGAAGTTTCTTCGGAGTGTTTTAGATTGACTATACAACCAGTATCTGTAGTCTTTTTAATTTCCAGGAAAACATCAGCGGATTCGTCACCGTAACTTACGCGATTTCCAACTATGAGATTATGATATTTTTCATCGATATCGTGAAGGTTGAAGATGGTTTTTTTAGCGACTTGACTAATGGACAATTCCTCATGAGCTACCGTATCCATATTTTTGAAAAACTCCATATGCTCAGGAGCAACAGAGGTAATTATGGCAATGTCGGGCTGAATGTAGCGCATAAAAGTAGCCATTTCGCCAGGGCAATCAATACCACATTCTTGAATTATTATATCTGGAGATTCGGGGTTTTTTATGCTGGCGTGTGCGTCGGAGAAGATTTTTAGCCAGGCTAGGGGGGATTTGGCGTTTTTTGGTCCGTCTACGCCTAAGATTTCTAACGGTGCACTTAAGGTTGTGTTCAAATTGCCACGACTATGGCGCACGGTGAATTTTTCTGATAGAACAGTGGCGGTTGCTGATTTTACGCTAGTTTTACCAACGCTGCCGACTACGGCAATTAGTTTGGTGTCAGGATGAGATTTAAGATATTTTTTTACATAAGAGCCGAGAATTGTTTCTAAGAGATGTTTGAATAATTGCATGGAGTTATTATAACAGATTGAGGAATAGTAGGGAGAAGGGCGTGGGGTTGCTTTTTTAATGATTTTATGGTATTATAGCAGTTATGAATACAGGCAGATCCAATAGAGAGCGAATGAGATTGAGTGAGACCGCTGCTGAGGTCATGAGATCTTCTGAGTATATGGAAATATGCTCAAAGTTAGGTGGGACGGCATTAAAAATGGTAGGGGTAAAGCGGTATGTTGTGTCTAAAGCTATAGAGATTCATCGTAGTAAACAAGAAAGTCAATATGAAACAGACGAAGACAGAACTCTGAAATTACTACAAGTTATGCCGCATTGGCTTGATGCTCAGGTAAAGCTTGATAAGCATAATAGTGATATGTCTCACATGTCTCACAAAGAGATAAAAGAGTGTAAAGAAACAGTTACGACATTCAATAAAATCATACGTACTATGATAGATGAAGAGCAGTGTAGTAGTATGAAGGAAACTATGGATTTCATCAATGAGGTTATGTTAATGCTTAATTATACTCGCTCGGAGATTGAGTACGCTAGACAGTCGTTTTATGCTGTGATTCAGGGAATGCGCCATGAAATTGCTGCTGAAAGTGCCTTAAACTGGACTCCGGGAGTTGAACTTGCTGAAATGACTAGTACTGAAGATGATCTTAATGGAGGAGATATTCATGTTTACTATGTTGATGATCAAGGCGAAAGGTTTGAATTTTACATTGATATAAAAGCGACTAAAATTTCTGCCTATAAGGCAAATGAAAGGAATCGTAGGCCGGGTTATTATGTAAGCTGGTCGGGATTTGATGATGATGATTTTTGCGGCAGAGTGCTTCCTGAAAACAGAACTATCAAGAGTAAATGTCCGTACTATGAGGAAAAAATTAAGGAAATAGTTGCCGCTGAAAGGCAAAGGCGTAGCAAAGCTCAAAGAACGCTGAGAAGGGCAGTCTAGGTAGGGTATGAAAGCTTATAAAGTTATTGACCCAGATACTCTTCCGAAGCTTGATGCTAAATTGCGTGCTAATCCGTTTGGCTCAGGATTTCCAATGACGATTGAGGAGGACTTTGGTGGTAATGATATTGCAAAAAGAAGAGGTATTGCTCCTAAGAAAGAGGAAGTTACCTTTTTACCTATTTCTATTGATGTCGGAAAGAGCAGTGAAAATACCAGAATTATTATGATAATGGGGGAAGTTGCTATTAATGGGGTTGCTTTTACGGGAAGAATCTATGCATCGGAAGAAGGTGATGATGGTGATGATAATTTCCCTGAGCTACTAATCGTATAATACTGAATAGTATCTAGATAATTAGCACTCACACTTGACGAGTGCTAAATTGGTGCGTTACAATAGATACGTTGTTAACGAAATGGAGGATAACGTGAGTACACCTATTAAGCCTCTTGGCGACCGTGTTGTAGCGGTGCGTGAAGAAGCAAAGACTCAGACAGCGAGCGGAATTTACTTGCCTGATAATGCTAAAGAAAAGCCAGTAGTTGCGGAAGTTAAAGCAGTTGGTGGCGATGTGAAGAACGTCAAAGTCGGTGATCGGATTGTCTACAAAGAATATTCGACTACGGATTTGAAAATTGACGGCACGGAATATTTGGTTGTTCGCGAAGAAGATATTTTAGCAACGGTTGTTGGATAAAAAGGGGAGTTTAATTATGGCAAAAAAAGTTTTTTATGATGACGATGCGCGAAATCGCGTGCTTGGCGGAGCTAAATCGCTATACGACGCAGTTAAGGTAACTTACGGTCCAAAGGGTCGCAATGTTGTGATTGCGAAGGGTTTTGGCGGTCCAACAGTTACTCATGACGGCGTAACTGTGGCTGAAGGAATTGAATTGCCAGAAAACGATGACGAAACGCTGGGTTACAAAGTTGGTGCTGATTTAATCAAGCAGGCTGCTAAGAATTTGAACAAGCAAGCAGGCGACGGCACGACGACTGTAACGGTGTTGACATACTCGATTTTGAAAGAGGCGAATCGATTGATTGCGGCTGGACATAATCCGATGGAACTTAGGAAAGGCATCGAGCAAGCTGGCGCGGAAATTGTTAAAGAATTGAACAAATTGGCTGAGCCGATTGAAGGCAAATCTGACCGCGTGGCTGAAGTTGCTACGATTTCGGCGGGAGATGCGGAAATTGGTAAATTGATCGCTGGCGTGATTGAGAAAGTCGGCAAAGACGGCGTGGTTACTGTTGAGGCTGGTCAAGGTTTGGAACTAGAAGCTGAAGTTGTCGAAGGTTTTAGCTTGGACAAGGGTTGGGTGAGTCCGTTCTTTGTTACTGACGCGGGTCGCCAGGAAGCTGTGTACGAAAAGCCAGCAATTTTGATTACCGATAAGAAGATTTCTAGCGTGCAGGAATTCTTGCCAATGTTGGAAAAATTGGCACAAAGCGGCAAGAAAGACGTGGTTTTGATCGCTGACGAAGTTGAAGGCGAAGCATTGAGTATTTTGGTACTGAACAAGCTGAAGGGCGTATTCAACACCGTAGCCGTTAAGGCGCCAAGTTTCGGTGATCGTCGTAAAGATGTTCTTCGTGATATCGCTGTGCTGACTGGCGCGACTGTGATTTCTGAAGATCACGGATTGACATTCGAAAACGCTGGCTTGGAAGTTTTGGGCTCGGCGCGCAAGGTGATTGTTGGTAAAGACGAAACGACAATTATCGAAGGTGCGGGCAAACCTTCAGGTGTGAAAGAACGAATTGCTGAAATTAAATCGCTTTCAGAAAATGCTTCTAGTGAGTACGAGAAAGAGCAATTCGACAAGCGTGCTGCGGCATTGTCTGGTAAGGTTGCGGTTATTAAAGTTGGTGGCGCAACTGAGACTGAAATTGACGAAAAGAAATTCCGCGTTGATGACGCCGTGGCGGCTACTAAGGCGGCTTTGGCTGAGGGGATTGTCGCTGGTGGTGGCGTAACTTTGGTCAATTTGGCTGGCAATCTAAAAGTTAGCGGCGCGGATAGTTTGTCGGTCGGTCGACAAATCCTAAAAGACGCTCTGAAGCAACCATTCTTGCAGATTATGAAAAATGCTGGGTTGAATGCCGACGCGTTGCTTGCTCAAGTTGAATCTGGCAAACCTGGATTCGGCGTTAACGTTATGAAGCCAGAAGATGGTCTAATTGACGTGAAGAAGGCTGGTGTTATTGATCCAGCTCGTGTGACTAAAGAAGCTGTTCAAAATGCGGTGTCAATTGCGTCAACTGCGGCAACTATGGGCGCTTTGGTGGTTGATATTCCAGAGGCTGAAGTTGCAGCTGCTCCTGGCGGTATGCCGGGAATGGGTATGATGTAAATCTGCCCCGAGCAATAAAAATCCCGCCGAAAATGGCGGGTTTTTATTTTGGAGAAATGACTTAACGAGGATTTGAGAAATAGTCGATCTCTTTAATGATATCCAGTAGAGCCTGAGCGCGGCGAGCTTCGTTGACAATAGCTATGGCAGCGTCGTGTGCCGGCGCGATCAGAGTTTTATCGTCCGTAGAACGAAGAAGTAATAGGTAAGTGTCAAACTTTTCTTCTGGAGAAACGTCCAGCTTGTCGACTAATGGACGCAACTCGTTCAAAGCTGTTTGCTTAATTGTATCAAGCGCAGGATCTGCGGCTGTAGCTGGAGTTGGTGTGCTGACCACTGGAGTTGGCATAACTGGCTCTGGAGCGGCAGGCTTCGCTATATCAGTAGCAGGCTCATCGTTCTGATCTGTAGCGACAGGATCCGGTGAGATGGTTGCAGGATTAATTACAGGTGAAGCTGTAGCATTTGTCTCTTCGAATTGTAAATTATTGTCTGTATCTTGTGATACACCAGCTAATACCTTAGCCAGTTCTTGGTCGTCACTGAATGATTGATTAGCTTGAGAATCCATTATAACCCACCTTATATATTAAATTGTTTAAGCTTATATATGTTACACTATAACATGAGTTAATCAAGGAGCGCAAGATGTTAGATGATATGAATGTGATAAAACAATATGATCCAGGCGACGTTTTAAGCGGCGTTTTGAATATTCCAGAACAAGCTCGATATGAAGTGTCGATTCACGAAAGTGCGAATCAGCGCCGAGATTTTAAGAATATTGTGATCGCGGGAATGGGCGGTTCGGCTTTAGCGGCTGATATGGTTCGAGTTTTGACCGCGGGCTGGTTGCATATTCCGCTTGAAGTGGTGAAGGGTTATGATTTGCCGGGATTTGTGAGCGAGGAAACGTTGGTTATTGCGGTTAGTCATTCGGGCAATACTGAGGAAACTCTGAGTTGTTATCAGCAAGCATTGGAGAAGAAGGCGTGTTTGGCGGCTATGTCGACTGGTGGAGAGTTGATTGAGCGAGCGAAAAATGACAATGTAACTTACGCTCAAGTCCCAGCTGGCGCGCAGCCGCGAATGTCGACGGTTTATCATTTGCGAGGATTATTGAAACTATTGCAACATTTTTGGGTTATTGATAATGATTTGTACGATCAGGTGAAAAATAGCGCTGATTGGTTGGCGGGCGAAATATCTAATTGGACGGCTAAAACGCCAGAAGCTGATAATTTGGCGAAGCAGATTGCGAAATTAACAATTGGCAAGACGTTGGTTGTTTTTGGCGGTGAATTGACTTGGCCGCTGGCGTATAAGTGGAAAATTAGCTGGAATGAATCGGCGAAGAATTTGGCGTTCTCGAATCAATATCCAGAATTTAATCATAACGAGTTTATCGGCTGGTCGTCGCATCCAGTAGAGAAGCCATTTACGGTTTTTGATATTCGTAGCAATTTGGAGCGGGACAGAATCCGCGAGCGAATGGAGCTTAGCGATCGTTTATTGAGTGGCAAGCGACCAAAGGCACACGTACTGGAACTTCGAGGAAAGACTCTTATGGAGCAATTACTGTGGGGCTTGGTGCTGGCTGACGCGGCTAGTATTTACACAGCTATTCTTAATGGAGTCAATCCTGGTCCAGTTCAGTTAATTGAAAAATTGAAAGCGGAACTTAGCTAATTTAATATCGTAGAGATTCGATTGGGTCGCGTCTGGTGGCGCGGGCTGCTGGATATACGCCAGAAATTACGCCGATGATTATTGATAGTCCAATTGATAAGACGGCTGTTTGCCAATAAATATAAGGCGTGAGCGACAAGTATAAGCTGGCAATATAAGCTCCCGCCAAGCCTAATCCGTAGCCAAATATTCCGCCGAGAAATCCGATAATCGCTGCCTCGATTAAGAACTGATTGATGATGTCCCAGCCCGTGGCGCCGACGGCTCGTCTGACGCCGACTTCACGCTGGCGCTCGGCGACATTGACAAGCATCACGTTCATAACGCCTATTCCACCGATTAACAGAGAAATAATGCCGATGACAGTTAAGATTATCGAGAGGAACCTCGCGACATTAGACTTCTTTTCGTTTATCTCTTCGCCAGAAACGATTCGATAATTTTTATCGCTATCATGATTCTTCTTCAAAATATCGTCAGCCGATTTTATGACTGAATTGAGATTTTTATGATCTTTGGTAGTTACGATGATTTGCTGAATTTGCGGCGTTCCTTGGGTGAATTTTTTAATCACGGACAATGGAATAATGGCGGCGTTATTAAAATTCACGTCCAAATAACTGGCTGGATTTTCAATATTCTTCAACACGCCAACAACGGTCAATGGTTGATTTCGGATGTAAATAACGTTTCCGATGGATCTTTCTGTGCCGAATAAATCGACCGACAATTGCTGACCGACAACAACTCCGCCGATGTCGTTAATAAATTGTCCAGTAGCAATTTGCAAATTGGCGACGTCTTTTAGCGATTCCGTACTGCCGATTAACGCGGCGTTTTGGATATCGACTTTACCTTCGCGGGCGCGCAGTTCGGCGTGTAGGAAAGCAATTGGCGCGGCTTTCGTATTGGCAATTTTTCCTATATCCCTGGCGTCCGTTTCAGTCAATGTGTTGACCGTCGTCGTGTTGTCGGATTCGGTCAGTAGATTAGGGACGGCTTTTTGATTGCCAGATTTAACGATGGCGACAGGAGCGGATGATTGGTTGGAATTGTCGCCGAATAGGTGATTAAATCCGCCAGTTAAAGACAGAACCATGGTGATGCTGGCGATGCCAATAGCTACGCCTACAATTGTCAAAAATGTTCGTCCACGATTAGCTCGTAGTGCCTGAGTAGCGTTCTCAAAATGATTTTTTACTAATATTTTCACGATTTTTTCGCCCTCGATTTCTTTGAAGATTTTTGCTTCTTAGGTTTTTCTTCTTTTTCGTCGTCTACAATTAACTTCTTAGTGAACTTGCGCTTTTCCTTATGCTCGTCAGTGTCGATTTTTCCGTCCAACATAGTGATGACGCGACTGGCGTAATGAGTCAATTCTGGGTTGTGAGTAACCATAATTATAGTGTTGCCGCGACGATGTAGGTCGGACAATTCTTCCATAATGAGATGACTCGATTTGCTATCCAAATTTCCTGTTGGTTCGTCGGCTAAGATAATTGACGGGCTATTAACCAACGCTCTGGCAATTGCTACGCGCTGAACCTGACCGCCAGACAATTGATGCGGCATGTAATATTCGCGCTGTCCCAGATGGAAAGTTTTCAGAATGCGGCTAGCTTCTTGAAGTCGTTTGACTTTCCCGAGTCCTTTATACGTTAACGGCAGCGCCACGTTTTCAATTACAGTCAGACGAGGGATAAGATTGAAATTCTGGAAAACGAAGCCAATGTGTTTGGAACGAATTTTGGCGCGTCGTCGTGAGCTGAGATTGTCGACAGCGACATCATCCAGATAGTATTCGCCATCTGATGGCTGGTCTAATAGTCCAAGGGTGTTTAATAAAGTAGTTTTGCCGCAACCGCTTGGTCCCATAATAGCGATAAATTCACCTTTTTTAACGGTTAAATCGACGTTATCTAAGGCGCGAATCTCAGCATCACCAAAGCCAAATTTTTTGGTGACATTAACAAGCCTAATGCGTGGTGGAATAGTTTCTTTCATCTTTGACTTATTATAGATAATGAACGCTAGTAAGTGCAACCATAAGGGGCAATAAAGTTGTGGTATAATTATCAACAAGGAAGGGTGCAGGAGTGGTTGAACTGGCACGCCTGGAACGCGTGTAACGGAGCAATCTGTTCGAGGGTTCGAATCCCTCTCCTTCCGCCAAGAGATATTTGAGAGGGTATTATAGAAACAAGAAAACATTATACGTACTTAATCAATATTTTGATAGACGCATATAACGCTGGTAAGCTACCAGAGATAAAAGATATTATTGTCGAACCTGAATATGGGTATGTGGCGTCAATTGAGTATAATTCTGGAGAACACAGAGTTTTATATGGACATGATCCTGGGTTTAATTCAGGAAGTGCGGAGCAATTAGCTAATGATAAGGGGTATACAAAGTTTTTGCTTAGAGAAAATGGCATAGATTGTGCAAGAGGTTCTGAATTTCTTTTACCTTGGTGGGCGGATATGCTGCGTCAATCAGACCGTCAGCAGTTTAATCACTCTATGCGTGACACAAAAGAAGCCCTTGGCTATATTGATAAATCTTTAGGATTTCCTGTCTATGTTAAACCTAGTAGAGGTTCTCAAGGAGTTGGTGTAGCTAGAGTTGAAACCGCTGAAGAACTTGATAAGCTTCTTAATCAGTATAACGAGGAGCGTGTTAAAGTAGCTGTCATTGAAGAAGAATTAAAAATGCCTGACTATCGCATATTGGTTTTTGATGATGAGGTAGTTAATGCCTATGAGAGACGACCTTTTTCTGTTGAGGGTGATGGAGTAAGTAATTTAGAACAGCTAATTGATTTGAAACATAAGACCTTGGTAGATTCTGGTAGAGATATACATTTTGAAAGGCAGCTACCTATAATTATGAATAAATTAGGGAAAATGGGTCTGTCTATGACCGATATTATACCGGAAGGCGCAGATGTTCGTTTGATGGATATATCAAATTTATCAGCAGGAGGAACGCCAGTTGATGTCGGTGAAGTTATGTATCAGCGGTGGCGAGATCTAGCTGTCAGGGTGGCAAGAATCTTTGATTTACGAATATGTGGGGTTGATTTGGCGTGTAAGGATATTACGCAATCAGATAGCGAATACGGCGTAATAGAGGTAAACGCAACGCCTGGTGCCAAACAATTTATGGCAAGCGGTGCGGCTCAGCAGGAAAAACTAGAAGATATTTTTGTTAAATTCTTCCGAACATTATAATGATCTACCTTGCCGCAAATTCACTCACCAAATAAAACGACCCGGTAACAACGACGTACGTATTGAGCTGCCGGGCTTTTTTGATGGCCTTTACTAAGGCGATTGCCGGGTTCTGTTCAATTTTAGCGCTAGATTTCATGAGGTGCTGGATGGCTTCTGGTGGTACGTTGCGGTGGTTTTTACCGTAATCGACGCTGAACGTGGTGGCGTAAGTCAGCTGTGCCAAGTTGTCAATCATGGAGAGTGATTTCGCCAACGACAACTGCTTATTCTGCCCGAATGCTGCCACGAAAACAGGCTTTTTCTCTGGATATATTTTTCGTAATGAATCAATCAAGGCGCGGATTTTCTGGGGATTATGCGCAACATCAAATATGATGTTAACTCCATCAACATTGCGCTTCTCTAACCGTCCGGGAATAGTGATATGTACAGATTTTTTCAGAGCCTCTTTTGGCAGAGGCGGCTTTTTATCTAGCGCCAGCAGCTTTTCAACGGCGCGGTACGCCAATGTCCAATTCCGCTGCTGAAAATCCGGCAGTATTTTCAGAAAATCGTCAATAATTGGTGAAGCAATAGAGAACTGTGAGTGCTGTGACTCTGCATGTTGCCGAATAATCGTTTCAATCTCAGAAGCTTGTCGGTTCATCACGACTGAATCGCTTTGATGGATAATACCAGCTTTTTCTTGGGCGATCTCTGTCGGAGTATTGCCTAATAATTCCATATGGTCTAGTCCGATATCAGTGATGACGCGTACAGTTGGCGAACGGAAAATCACGTTGGTTGTATCTAGTCGACCGCCAATCCCAACCTCAATTATGATATAATCAACGCCTATTTTCTTAAATAGCCAAAAACTAAAAATCGTCAAAAATTCAAAATACGATAGATGCAGGCTGTATACTGTGTAAAGATTGGCAAACGCTTGAAAATAATGCAAATATTCTTGTTCAGGCAGCGGCTGCCCGTTGATGAGTGAGCGCTCGGCGACGCTGGTAATATGCGGCGACACTAATGTACCGGTGGTATAGCCAGCCCGGTTCAGTAAACTGGTAGCATAATAAGCAGTCGAACCCTTGCCGGAGGTGCCAGCAATGTGGATGGCGGGAATTTGATTTTGCGGACCACCAAGGGTTTCCAAAATATGCGCTATATATACCAGCCGATTATGTTTTTCGGGCGGATGGGCGATTAACTCGTCCAAAAAATAAGTGGCGTCGCGCATTGAGGCAAATTTCATACTGTATCTGATTATAGCAAAAATAGGTTGTAATTTTTACTAAATAGCTTGCAAAACACTAGATATAGCGGCTATAGTTATTATTGTACGCTATATATATAGCGAGCCCATAAATAAACAAAAACACAAGCTACGAAGATAAGCCACCAGATGAGGTGCTGGCGGTTTGTTTTTAAGAGGGAAAATTAAGGAGGGTATGTGAAAGAAATTAACGTAGTCAAACGCGACGGAACAAAAGAGCCGTTTGATGCTAATAAAATTAACACGGCTATTTTAAAAGCATGCGAAGGTTTGCCGGACCAAATTTCTAAGGTTGTTCAAGTTGCGACTGAATTGCAATTGACATTATTTGATGGAATTACAACCGAGCAGTTGGACGAGGCGGTTATTCAAACGGTGCTCCAAAACGTTAAGGACGACCCAGACTATGATAAAATCGCGGCACGATTATTACTGAAAACTGTCTATAAGCAGATTTTGGGCGATTATGAAACGGCGGAAGAATTGAAAAAGCTTCATGCGCGCGAATTTCCGAAGTTCGTTAAGGCGGCGGTGAAAGAAGGTTTGCTAGATAAGCGCATGGCTGACGGTCGATTTGACTTGAAAAAGTTGGCGGCGGAACTTGATCCAGCGCGTGATGATTTGAGTAAATATTTGGGTGTGGTGACTAATAAAAACCGCTACGCTCTTCGTAAGCAAAACGGCTCACCAATTGAAACGCCTCAGTTTACGCACATGCGAATTGCTATGGGACTTAGTTACAACGAGGCTGATCCGACTACTGCAGCGATTGAGTTTTATAATCACATGAGCAATTTGGAGTACGTCCCAGGCGGCTCAACGCGAGTCAACGCTGGAGGTTCGTTTCCGCAACTCAGTAACTGTTTCTTGCTTAATGTCGATGATGATATGGAGTCAATTGCTAAGGCTGTTCGCGACACAATGTGGATTGCTAAAGGTACGGGCGGAATTGGCATTGGCTTTACGAAGCTACGTGCAGCGGGCAGTCCAGTTAAAACCACCAACACTGAATCGACTGGACCGATTCCATTTATGAAGATGATTGATACGGCGCTTTTTGCGGTTTCTCGTAAGGGTAAAAAGGCTGGTGCAGCTGCAATTTACATGGAAAACTGGCATCTTAATTTTGATCAATTTGTTGATCTTCGTCAAAACTCTGGTGATCCATATTTAAGAACCAGGTTTGCAAATACCGCAGTATTTATATCTGACGAATTTATGAAGCGAGTGGAAAAAGACCAAGATTGGTATTTGTTTGATCCAGCGGAAACTCCAGATTTGACGGAATTATATGGTGAGGCGTTTTCGGCGCGATATAAAGAATATATAAAGATGGCGGAAGCTGGGAAGTTGCGAACATTTGATAAAGTTCCAGCTCGTCAGCAATTTAAGCGCATTTTGACTAGCTTGCAGGCGACATCACATCCGTGGCTGACTTGGAAAGATACGATTAACGTGCGAGCATTAAATAACAATACGGGTACGATTCACCTCAGTAACTTGTGTACGGAAATTACGTTGCCGCAGGATAAAAACAACATTGCAACGTGTAATTTGGTGAGTATCAATTTGTCGGCGTTCATCGGTGAGGATAAGACTTGGGATTGGGATAGATTGAAAGAGGCGGCTCGTGCGGCGGTACGACAATTGGACAATTTGTGCGACATCACTCAAACGCCAATTCCAGAAGCGATGCATTCGAATCAGCAAACTCGAGCGATTGGCCTGGGAATTATGGGTCTTTCTGACGTGTTGGAAAAGTTGGGTTATTGCTACGAATCAAAAGAATCTTACGATTTGGTTGATCAATTAACAGAGTTCATTAGCTATCACGCCATTGATCAATCGGCTGATTTGGCAAAGGAATTGGGCAGCTATCCAACATTCGCGGGTAGCGGCTGGAGCAAGGGTCTTCTTCCAATTGATACGGTTGATAAATTGTCGAAAGATCGCGGCGTGAAAGTGAAAATAGACCAAAAGACACGACTGGACTGGGATAGCTTGCGAAAGAAGGTGAAGAAGGGAATGCGAAATGCGACTCTTATGGCAATTGCGCCGACGGCTAACATTGGTCACGTGGCGGGAACGACTCCTGGAATTGATCCGCAATTTGCGCAGATTTTTAGTCGCTCGACTCTGAACGGTAAGTTTTTGGAAGTGAACCATAATTTAGTTCGCGATTTGAAGAAGCTTGGTCTGTGGGACAATTTGAAGGATGAGATTTTTGCGGCGCAGGGCGATATTCAAGATATTGACGGCATTCCGCAAAACATCAAGGATGTTTATAAAACAAGCTTCCAGCTTAGTCCGTACGCGTTTATTGAGGTGGCGGCTAGGGCTCAGAAGTGGGTTGACCAAGCGATTTCTCGAAATATGTACCTGGAGACGCGAGATATTGATGAATATGTGAAGATTTATTCGGAAGCGTGGAAGCGTGGCTTGAAAACGACATATTATCTACACGTTAAGCCGCGTCATCAGTCGGAGCAAACGACAGTTTCAGTTGATAAAATTGCAGAACAAAAAGTCCGCACAAATAGTAAGGTGCGCGGATTTGGATTTGCGAAAATTAATAAATAAGGAGGAAATTAAGATGGGAATTTTAGGTTCAGGATTACGCGATGGATTGTCACTTCACCCAATTCGTTACCCTTGGGCGTATGATCTTTATAATCAAGCAGTGGCTAACACGTGGTTTCCAAACGAAGTTCAATTAGTGCAGGATTTGGCGGATTTTGAAAAATTGTCAGACGACGAAAAGCACGCATTGAAAACGGTTATCAGCTATTTGAATCCAAACGAGTTATTGATCAATAAATCGTTGGCGTTTGGCATTTATCCATATGTGAACGCGGCGGAAGCTCAACTATATTTGTCAAAACAGATGTGGGAAGAAGCTAATCACTTCATGACGTTTGAATACATTATTGAGACATTTCCGTTTGATCGCGAGGAAATTTATGCTGCAGGGTTTGGTAAAAAATCATTAGCCGACAAGGCTGACTTCCAGAATAAGCATTTGGACGTGATGCTTGATCCGAATTTGGATATTTATTCGCTGGAAGGCAAGAAAGATTTTGTTCGTTCATTGGTAGCATATAACATTGTGCTGGAGGGAATTTGGTTCTATTCAGGCTTTATGGTTGGCATGAGTTTTCGTCAGCGTAATTTGTTGCGCAATGTCGGCTCACTGCTGGACTGGATTACTCGTGATGAAAATCTTCACTTGACGTTTGGTATCAATCTGCTTTTGACGATTTTGGACGAGAACCCAGAATTGCAAACGCAGGAATTTGCCGAGGAAATCCGTGGCTTGATTCTGCAGGCAGTGGAGCTTGAGAAGGCTTACAACAAAGATATGCTACCAAAGGGAATTTTGGGATTGAATGCTGATTATGTGAACCAATACGTTATGCATATGACCGACCGACGCTTGCAGGAGTTAGGCTTTGAACCTGAATATAACGTGCCAAATCCAGCCAAATGGATGGCAGCCGCCAACGATACGCTGGAATTGGTGAATTTCTTTGAAAGTACAAACACTAGTTACGAAGTTAATACCACGAAGTAATGGGAGTTGATGATATGAACGAATTAGCGAAAGAAATATTAGATACAGTCGAAGTTGGTGCGTTGGCAACGGTGAATGTTGATAGGACACCTCTGATAACGCCGCTGCACTTTGCGCGATTGGGTGATTCGATAGTTTGGATATCAGAGCCGACTGCGCGCCATTCAGAAAATGCGTTTCGAAACGGTAAGGCAGAATTTGTGGTTTGGGATGATAAAAAGCGAGCAGTCTTCTTAAAAACTAATGTGACTGAACTCCCAGAATTTGAGAAAGAGGCGGCAATGGCGGCTTATAAAGAGAAACTGGCTGATTTTATGCCGCGTTGCCAAAATCCGCAAATATACATTGCGCCAATTGGCGAACTTGATGAAAAAACTACAACGGGCAATTGGCTGCATTTTATTGCATAAGCACTATATCTAGCGTAAAATTAGTTAAGTAACTACTAAATATAGGGGAAAATGAAAATGAACGCAAATCAGATTATTACTGATGACATGACTTTGGAAGAAAAATTGAGTGCCATTGATGCAGCTCTTAAAGCAGCACAAGAAGCGGCTGATGACCAAGCAAAGTCGAATGGCACTGTTGCAGCACCGGTTGACCCAGCAAGTTTGACTATTTGTGACGGTTGCGAATAAGGTCTACCAACAGATCTGATTATTGACAATATAGGGCTTTATATTGTATAATTAAGAGTGTCATGAAAACAATTGAGACTCTTTCAGGATCTGAGGCTATGAAAGAAATTGAGTCACAGAGAGAGGGTTTTTCTCTGTCGGTTGCGCTTGGTTCTCTTAAGAAATGGGTGTGTGGTAGACGAGAAAAGCACAGCAAACCTTTTGGACTAACTAACAATTCGGCGGTAGAAAAACTTGAGGCAGCTGGAGAAGAATTGGGACTGCCAGAAACAGACATTCGTCTTTCCTCTGGACTTAAGCTACTGATGGGCTTAATGCATGGCAAAAAGGAAGTTGAAATAATTGGCGAAGATATCTTAATTGAAGCCGCCAAAAAGGCCAAAGAAGAAGGCAAGGGAAGTGTTATAGCGCCAACACATTTCAATGGAGAGGATGTTCCTACGGCTAGTTATTTGGCGTCTTTGTTGAATAAAATTAATATTGGCGTAGCGTCGACTAATAGAGATTGGATTAAGAAGGGCGTTGGCGGAATCAACCTAGAAGCTATACAGTATCTTGCGTTTGGCGCTAAAAACTTTTTTGGTGTGCCATATGAATGGGTAGATAAAAAGAGTAAAAAACCGGTTCACTTTTCAACAGACCATTACGAAGAAGCGGTTAAATTTGTTGAGGATGGTGGATCTTTGGTTTTGGCTGGATATTCAGCGGATGACTCAGTAGGCTCAAAGCCTCGCAGTGAAATGGGCTCTGCAGCGATTCATACGGCATTGAAATCTGACGCAGACTTGATATTCGTTTATGTGTCGTCAGAGGACAAAAAGCTTACTATTAGAATCATGAAAGATGAAGACGGTATGTTTGCGGCGTTTAGCAATTCATATAGGAAGGCGCTAAAGATGAAGGACTCTGATGTATCCGAGCGTTTATTGTCATCATGTAAAGAGTACTTAAAAGACAGCGAAATAGGTAGGGTTATAGCAGAAGAATATAAGCGCCGATCGGACAAAAATAAAGCCAAGTAAGTGGTCGCAAGGTTCTAGTTATTGACAAAATAAAAATAATGTGATATCATTTTACTGTATAAAAAATTAAAACAAAAAGGAATAAAATGGCTGAAGAAAAAGATATTCACGGACTTACCGAAGGCGTATTGAGTCGAGACGATATGTCGGCGTTGACTTATGTATTGCAACACGTTAAGGGCGCCAGTCCAAGTTCGGCGACGAAATTAAGTCTGGAACTGGAAGAACTTGACGAAACAGCGTAGGGATTTAGCTAGATAATAATCCACCTCTGTTGTATACTGGACAGTATGGAACAGATTATTTCTCAAGTAGTGAAGCAACTTTTTGATCAAGATATATCGGTACAATTGACGCGTCCTGATCCGAAGTTTGGTGACTTTGCTACAAATGTGGCGTTGCAATTGGCTAAGCCGCTAGGGAAGAATCCGCGTGAAATTGCGGAGATGATTGCTGAAAATCTGCGCAAGGAAGAGGAGTTTAGCGAAGTAAGTGTGGCTGGTCCAGGTTTTATCAATGTAAAACTGAGCGATCAATCCGTTCTAAATTCTTTGAAAAAAGAGCCAACGACGAAGCGCGCCGGTCAGACGGTTGTAATTGAAACCAATTGCCCGAATCCATTTAAGGCTATGCATATCGGACACGCTTTGAATGCGATTTTGGCGGACACGATGGCTAATTTGTTGGCGGTTGACGGCGCAATTGTGCATCGAGTGAGTTATCACGGTGATGTCGGAACACATGTCGGTAAAAGTATGTGGGCGATTTTGCGTGAGATTGACGGCGATGTGAATAAATTGAACGAAATCCCAGCTGATAAGCGAAATGAATTTATGAGTCGCATGTACGTTGAAGGTGCGCGTGCGGCGAAAGAATCTCCAGAGGCAAAGGCAGAAATTGATGAACTAGCCAAGCAATCATTCGTCCTGGATGATCCACTATATAAACAAGTTTACGAAATTTGTAAAAGTTGGAGTTTTGACGAAATCGATTCTAATGTTGGGCGACTTGGAAACGTGCCGATTGAACGACGTTACGTTGAGAGCGAAACTGAAGAATTGGGTAAATCTTTGATTAAAGAGAAAACTCCAGAGGTGTTTACCAAATCTGATGGTGCGTACGTTTTTAAGGGCAGTAAATACGGCGCGTTCGACAACGTGTTCATCGGATCTCACGGCAATGGTCTTTACGGGGCGCATGATATGGGATTGATTCAGTTGAAATATAAGGACTACCCGAATTTGGACTTGTCAATTACGGTGAATGGCGAAGAGCAAGCAGCATACTTCCGCGGCGTGATTGCGGCTAGTGAATTGTCGATTCCAGCTTTGAGGGGAAAATTGTTCAATTACGCAACTGGCTTGGTCAAATTGACAACTGGAAAAATGAGTTCGCGAACGGGTGAAGTTGTTACAATTGGCTGGCTATTTGACGAGTTTAAGAAGGCAATTGAAAATGCTGGCGGTGAACCAACTGACGACGTGATTGCTGGCGCGCTCCGTTATCAATTTTTGAAAGTGAAGATCGGCGGTGACGTCATATTTGATATTAATGACGCGGTAAGTTTGACGGGAAATACGGGAAGCTACTTGCAATACGCTCACGCTCGAGCGCGAGGCATTTTAGCTAAATCTGACAAAGAAATTGCCTTTCCGGCAGAGTTGTTTGACGAGGATAAAATGTTGGTTAGAAAATTGAGTGAGTACGTGGACGTGGTTGATCGCGCCAAGGAGAGTTTGGAGCCTCATCACATTTGTACGTATTTGTTTGAATTGGCGCAGGAATTTAATCGATATTACGAGAAAAATCAGGTTATTGGTAGTGATAAAGAGGCACATCGTGTAGGAATCGTGGCAATTTACGCCGACATTCTTAAGGCTGGACTGGCTATTTTGGGAATCGTGGCGCCAGATCGCTTGTAAAATATACTGTATTAGTATATAATATAAATTCGTGAATGAACGACCGAGTAAACAATTAGACGAGCAACCATATACATCATTTTATGATCGATATTTATCTACTCAGCTATTAACTCCGAGAAGTGATATAGCAGAGAAAAGAGGCGTTAAGCGAGAACTCTTGTTAGAGTCAGAGAAGCTTTGTGACATAAAAAATGTGTACGAAAAGTCAGATAAGACGTTTGATGATATAGCAGAGGCCGCTAAATCTGTTGCAGAGCTTGTTCGTGAAACGCTTAATTTTAGGTCAACGGGTAATTTTTCAAGTCCGCTTGAAGCGGTAAATATTGCCAAAGACGAAGCTGCTAATTGTTATGGACATACAATTGTTGCGTCAGAATGTTTAGAAAAATTAGGAATTGAACATTTCATTAGTTACGCAAATCAGCATACATTCATCACACTATTTGATCGTAGTAGTAATAGGTCGTTTATAATAGATGTTTTGACAGAGGAATTGCGCTGTGAAATGACTGACGCCATTGGCTTTGATGGAATAGATCCAGCTGAGCAATTGTATTATGGTGAACTCAGAGCTAATAGTACTTTATATACAGATTTATTATTGCAGAAATTGCCTTCGTCCGTTAATAGAAGTGATTTTGTAGCTCGACGAGAATGGTTGATGTTCTCGGATGGTATGAAATATCGAGATGGCTACGGAAGAAATGCACGACTACAGATGCTTACTCTGCCGTCCATTCCAGGTAGATTATTATTGCTAGATGAATATAAGGCTCGAATTGATCAATTGAATGGGCGATATAAAGAGGCTGCGGATAAAATAGTAGACTTGTCTGGTATATATTTGGATGTTGATTCTCGGAATGATTTGAAAGAAGCGGATAAATTATGTAGAGAATTAATAAAACAAGGCAGTGGTGATTTGGCTATTCAAGTAGCATCCGTGGTAAATGATAGTTTGTTGTCGGGAGATTCTTCAAAGAACAGACTGTTTCTTCCTGATGTTGTGCGTAAAGTAGCTAAACATGATAGGGATATTAACTTATTAAATGAGGCAATTAGGTTGTATAAGGAAATTATCAATAGTAAACCTAAGTATGATAGCTTGGCTGTGGGGAAGTTAAGGGCTGCCGAAAAGTTGCTGAGGTCTATAAAGGCTGCTGGTGCGATTGTGCGCGATGATACCTGTGATAAAATTAGTGAATAAATATCTAATAAAAGGAGTTTTATAGTTATGAAATCTTCAGAATCAACTAAAGGTTCAAAAGTATCAGCTAAGAAATTAGCTTCGAAGAGTGTAAAAGCCGCGGCTAAAGTTGCCGCTCTTAAGGAGAAGAAAATTGCGGGTACAGTGATAAAAGACACTCACATGGCTGGGTTTGTAAACTTTATTCGAGAGCAGGGTGTTGTTGGCTTGGCTGTAGGTTTGGCAATTGGTACTGCAGCTGGCGATACGGTTAAAAAGTTGGTGACGGCGTTTATTGACCCGTTAGTGCAGTTGATCGTTGGCTCTCAACAAGGATTGCAATCAGCTTCATTTACAGTTGAAATTGCTGGACGTAAAGGCGAGTTTTTATACGGCGCATTCGTTAGCTCGTTAATTACGTTGATAGCCGTTGCATTTGTTGTATATGCAATCATTCACTTCTTGAAACTCGATAAATTAGATAAGAAAAAGGATTAAAACCTTAACTAATAAGCGTGCCTACTGATTCTCCGCGGGTTGCGCGGAGAATATTTCCGTCTGTTAGCAGGTCGCAAATGATGACTGGAATATGCTCGTCCATAGCTAGTCCAATTGCCGCCTTATCCATAACGGCAATGTTAGGATTTGTCAGGGCTTCTTGGTAAGATAAATGATCAATTTTTACAGCGTCAGGGAATTTCATAGGATCTTTATCATAAACTCCGTCGACTTTCGTTGTTTTAACTACGGCGTCACATTGCATTTCTAGTGCTAGATTTAACGCTGCGGTATCAGTAGTCAGAAATGGTCGGCCGGTGCCGCAAGCCACGATTACGATGCGGTTTTTCTTAATATGGCTAATTGCGCGTCGGAAAGTATAGTGGTCGATAAATTGATTCACTTCGACCGTGGACAATGCGCGAGTTGGAAGTCCTGCGTCGTTTAATACGTCCGCCAGTGCAATGGCGTTCATAAGCGTAGAAAGCATCCCAATGTTGTGAGCGGAAACAGGTTGAATTCCGTGACCGATGATTTGATTGCCGCGAACGTAATTGCCACCACCAACCATAATTACGATTTCAGCCCCGTCGTCCAGTGCTGGTCGAATTTGTTCAGCAATCCAGCGAGCGCGTTTTGGGTCAAAGCCGCTGGCGAATTCGCCTTGAAGTTGTTCACCTGATAATTTGAGTAGGATGCGTTTTGTCATGACACCAGTGTATCATAGCGCGCTTGAAAGTAACATAAATGCAAAAGGGAGGCGGCAGTGTAATACGAATTGCGATTTGCTATACAAATATTCGTTTTTTAAGTTAGACAAACTAGACAAGAAAAAGCTAAGACGCTTACGTTTGCTATTTTACTTTCTCCTATCTACAATGTGAGTATAAAGGAGAGAGTAGTGTGAAAGATGGAGTTCGGCGTCCGAGCTATTTACGTAGATCGCAAGAACCTAGCAGTAGTCATTTATTGAGTCGAAATATTGAAAGACCCAGTCAACCGTCGTATAGTTATGGTGAACCGCCCGAACAGAGGCGACAGCGTTTAAAAGAATTGCGGGAACGGTACAGTAAACTACCGGAAACTCCTTTTGCTGACTATGATCTTGGTGACAAAAAACTACCTGCATATAAGCACAAAGCAGAGATATTAGACACATTATCGGAAAGTAAAATATCCTGGCTGTGCGGACCGACGGGTAGTGGTAAAACGACACAAACCGCTCAGTATGCACTGGAGCGGTTTGATCGTGTCGTGGTGTTGATGCCGCGGCGGGTTATCGTCGATAATGTTACTGAATATGTCGAGAAGAGTTTGCGTGAACAGCTTGGCGAACAATATCCTAATCACTTGGTGGGCAAGATTCACGGACGTGCCACTGAAGCAACGCCGGACACTAGGCTCTGTTTCATGACTCCAGCAACGTTTACGAAAAAGCTGGAACAATTTTCTAGCGACTGGCAGGACGAGAAGACGCTTATCCTGGTTGATGAAATACATGAAGCCAATTTGGAGATGGAATTTGCTACCGCTCTGGCGGCAAAATCGATAGAGAATACCGGCAAATGGCATATGGCTTTTTCTAGTGCCACGCCTGATACAGAAGCTTCTCAGGCGATGTACGAAGATATTAATGGGTCAGAACTACCAGTCGTAACCATTAAGGGTCGGCCGCATGATATTGATATTGAAGAAGATAAGGTGAATACCGCATCCGAAGCCTACCTTGAATATGGTAAGGACTCGAAAAAATCACTAATCTTTGTTGAAGGTGTGAGGAGTATTGATGAGACCATTGCGTCAATCAAACGTCATACTCGCCATCAATCCGGGAAAATACGATTTTTCAAACTACATTCTGGCATATCAGAAGCTGCACGCCGAGAGATTTTTACTGCCAAACCAGCAGAAGATGAGTCGTTTGTCATCGTTTCGACCTCGGCTGGACAGTCTGGCATCACCATCCCTGAGGTCGATTTGGTGCTGTCAAATGGACTGACGAAGAGTAAAGAAATTGGTGAAGAGGGCACGGAGGGGTTGCCACCTCGATTGTGTACTCAAGCAGAGCTGATGCAGCAGGCGGGGCGTGGCGGTCGTGATATTGATGGCGCTAAGTTTGTATTGGCTCGTCCGATATCTTACGATAAGATTTATTTGCCAGATGAGCTGAAAGGATTTTATGATATTGCGTCCCGTGAACAGCATATTCCACCGGAGATATATCACACGAATATTGTGCGCAACGTTTTGTCGGCTATCCATCTGAATGGTGATTTTGAGGATCTGAACCGATACCTGATGCATCCTGTTGCTAGTAAAAAAGTTATTCAAGAGTCGTACGATTTGCTGGAAACCCTGGAAGCAATTGATGGAGAGGGGCAGATCACAAAAATTGGTGAGTTTATGGATAGTTTACCATTGTCGCCAGAACTTTCTCGGTCATTAGCAGAAATGATTAAGAATGGGGGAAGCTTACGTGAAGTGTTGGCATTATCGGCCATGGCAGCCTCCGTCTCGGGTGGTGGTTTTGCCGCCTGGCATCAACCAAAGGAATTGTTCCAGGAATTTGTCAGCCCCGATACAACAGATGACTTTTTTGCCGAATACGATGCTTTTTTGAAAACCAGAGAGATTTATGACGGCTGTCGTACTGACAATGATGTCTACCTGACTAATGGTATTGATCCCAATAAGGCGGATAATATTCACTATCAATTTAGTAAAATATGTCGGCGCCTGTCGGTTAATCCAAACGATATCGATATGGGTGAATTAAACAGCGAGGAAAAACACAATATATCGGTGGCTTTGGTGCGCGGGTTTCAGGAATTATTGTATACCAAAGCTGGTAGTCGGCGCATTGGACGAACAACAGTCAACCAATACACGAACATTCACACCGGCGAATGTGGTATTTCTGAGTATGAAATTAGTTCGCACAGCTTAGTGCGACGTATGGGCTCGGAGGCGTTGACGTTAGTGCTGGCTTTACCGTGGTGGTATGATGCGCATGATGGTCGTCGATACACACTCAACACAATTTTACCAGTAACCAAGAATCAAGTTGCTCAAGCCTTGAGTAGCAGCGCTGTGTCTGAATCCATTGGTGATAGAGTTGCTCCTAATGGTGACTTGGTTCGTGTGACGCGGCCGAAAGTCGGCTCGCTGATACTCGGTCCAGAGCGGCAGCAAAAAATCCCCGCCATAACAGATGAGCAAATCGCGCTGATAGTGGATGCAATGAAAAACAAGGCTAATAAGCAAGTAAGAGTATTGTTTGATTTACAACATCAGCGAGTTATCACCAAGGGTCAATTGCGTCAGGTTCTAGACGGGTCTGCGGTAAATAGTCACAATGTCCATGAGGCGGAGGCTAAGGTTTGGGCTGAAGTGCAGAATGTATTAACGAGCGAGCAGCAAGAAGCTTTTTACGGTCAGATAAACAGATAACGAGTGCATAATAGATAGTATGAGTAAGGCGAAAAAATATTATGGATCGACCTGGAGATGACTAGACTAGATCCAGTGCGTGATGAGAGGACTTCTTTGATTGACTTTTTAAATTGTTTATGCTATAATAGTAATTATGGAAAAATTAAGCTCGACTCCGAGTGATATAGAGGCGAAGATGCATCAACCTTGCGCCTTGCAAGTGCTTAATAGCGGCGAGCGCTGCGTAGAATTTGGAGGAACTACCTGCCAGCTGAAATATTATGATTGTGAGCAGCCTGGCAACCCGGAAGCTCGCTGCAATGAAATATATGAATATAAATTACCTGCCGATGCTATTAAGCGGGCTAATTTGGGTTTTGATCTAGACGAACTACCGTCATTTATTGGTGTAAAGGGTTGGGCGGCTCGTCAGGTTTTGGAATCTCTAGTTCATAGCGACCGTCAGTTACCGCCTCCTCGCGATGTCGATTTGGTAATTTTAGAAGAAGTTATTGCTAGTGGCGATTATGATCCATATGAGATTCGGGCGGTAGCGAGCGATCTTTCAATGCGTTTTTCGCCACGTGATGCAATGAATGGCTATGGCGCGGAGTATGTACAATCTACTGCCGAGTTTATGAGGCGGCATGATTTTACAATCAATCAAGTGCTCATACACAAGAACAACGGTACTTGGAGGCTATTGGCTAGCACTCAAGCAGTGTTGGATACTGCTGAGCATATTATTAGACCGACAGTTTTTGAACACGACATTGATTATGGCTATCGAATTGGCAATAAATTAGCCCTCAAGGCAGTGAGACTTCTGTCTGATATGCAAGTTCAGGGGATTGACTATGCAACCATCAAGAGTGTTCAATTGCCAGATGATATTTATGGTGATCCAAGGGATGATTATTTCATGCAAGCGCTACAGCTAGATAAGGCGTTAGAAGTCAGCGACGAATTGGCCGAACGCTATGTGGAAAATCTAAAGGTTTATGGAATGATACCGTATGGTTGTGAAGATATGAGTGCTATTGAGATGTATTATTATCTAGTGAATGAGACGGATTTTGTCCCGTCTGATGGCGTGCTTGAATCCCTTCGGATTGAAAGAGAAAATCGCCTGAAGCTTGGTGGTGCGGCAAAGTTTGATGACGTTGTTGAAAGGCTATTAAGACAGGTGCCAGAGCGGTTTTCTCGAGATTACTACGATGCCAAAAAGTAGTATAATAGAGATATGAAAGCAAGTTTTAAGCCGAAAAAGATTTTATGGATGGATCTAGAGATGACCGGGTTGAATCCGGTGCGTGATGAGATTTTGGAAGTGGCGGCAATTGCGACGGATTGGAATTTTAAGGAAATTGCGACGTACGAAGGAATTGTGCGCCACGATTCGGAAGAGTTGGCTAAGTTGTTGGACCGAAATGCTGGTTTTTGGAATGAGCATCCGGAAGCGCGACGCGGGCTGGAGGAGCAGAATGAATCGGGCAAGCCTTTGGCGGAAATAGAACGCGAATTGTTGGCGTTTTGTGATGAGCATTTTGCAGGCGAGACGAAGATTTTGTTAGCAGGCAATTCAATCCATCAGGATCGTCGATTCATTGACCAATGGTGGCCAACGTTGTCAAAAAGACTACATTATCGCGTGTTGGACGTGAGCGCGTGGAAGGTGGTGTTTGAGGGTAAATACGGTAAGAAATTTGCTAAGCCAGAAGATCATCGAGCGCTGGAAGACATCCGCGGCAGCATTATGGAACTTGAATATTATTTGAAAAAGGTAAAGGTATGACACATAAACAATTTGAAGAATTTATCCTGAGTTTGCCGGGCGTATGGCTGGATTATCCATTTGGCGAGGATGTTGCGGTGTATAAATTTGGTAGAGATAATGACGGTGCGGGGAAAATGGTGGCGTTGGTGAGGGAAGGTTCAAAGCCGCTCAGAGTAAGCTTAAAATGCGATCCGTTGTTGGCGCAGAATTTACGAGAAAAGTACGAAACGGTTTTACCAGGCTATCACTTGAACAAGAAACATTGGAATACAATTATTTGTTCAGGTCAATTGACTGACGAAGAGGTCTTTGATTTGGCGAGGTTGAGCTATCGATTAGTCTCAGAAGCTTAATCTGCTTTAATGATTTGATTGATTTGTTTCTGAATATTCTCTAAATCGCCAGCAGTTTTTACTAGCCATTCGCGCATCTTTTTTGACTTGGTGGATTTGTACACCTTTTTCATCATGTTGATTGTATCTGTTGTCTGCACATTCATCTCATGGGCATAGGTAATATCCAATTGCGCGTTCAGAAGGGCTTCGTCCAATTTTTTCTCTAATTTTTCTGATGGATCTAGAGCGAGAATGTCCTTTTGTTTTTCCTTATAATTGATGCCGGTCGCCTGGAGCGCTTCGCCCATTGAGGCATCTGCGGTGGTCAGCACTGCAACCAGAGAGCTATTGGTGGTCTGCAGACTGGTCGAGCGGAACTTATTATTGTATTTTTTGGAAATAGTGAGTAGCTTATTAACGCGCGCTGCAACTTGTGACGGGTTGGCATTTGGCGTAGAATCTTGTGAAAAAACGAATATCGCGATTAGGGTTATCAAGCCGATAAAACTTAAAATAGCGATGATGATTTTGGTTTTTTTATCAAAACCTTCCGCTGGCGGAGGTGTGGCAATTTGATTCAGATAATCGATACCTTGAGGTTGGTTATTCAAATTGTCAGGATACATATTTCTATTTAACCACAAACAATAACAGAGGTAAAGAGTGATATAATAAAAATATGAATGATGCCAAAGAAGAAGTGCGGGCGCGACTGAACATCGAGGATGTGATTGGTGAGTATGTTCAGTTGAAGCGAGCAGGTCGCAACTTGAAGGGTTTGAGCCCGTTTACCGACGAGCGAACCCCAAGCTTTATGGTCAGTCCAGAAAAGCAGATTTGGCACGATTTTTCTTCTGGAAAAGGTGGCGATATTTTTACGTTTGTGATGATGGTGGAAGGAATGGATTTTCGTCAATCGCTGGAACATTTGGCTCGGAAGGCGGGCGTTGATTTGACTTTGTTTTCTAACGGCGACGGACGAGCAGCCAAGCGTCGCGCCAGGGCTAGGGAAGCGCTGAAATTAGCCGCTAATTTTTATCAGCAGAATTTGGTGAAAAATTCGACAGCGTTAAATTATGTGGTTAAAAAACGGCGATTAAATCGTCAGACGATTGGTGATTTTTTGATTGGCTATGCGCCGGAGAATGGCGACACGTTGACGAAAGCGTTGGAAAAAAGAGGATTTTCTAGGCAGGAATTGGCAGACGCTGGCTTGTCGAATCGGTTTGGTGGCGATTTGTTTCGTGGGCGAATGATGGTGGCATTGAGTGATGGCAATGGTGAAGTTGTGGGATTTACGGGCAGAATTATTCGTGACGATCCGCGCGCGCCAAAATATCTGAATACGCCGCAAACGCTGTTATTCGATAAATCGCGACATATTTTTGGTTTGCATCAAGCCAAGGAAGCAATTAGAAAAAGCGATGTAGCGGTGATTGTTGAGGGTAATTTGGACGTAATTAGCAGCCATCAAGCGGGCGTCAAAAACGTGGTTGCGACCTCTGGAACGGCGATGACGACTCAACATTTGAAGTCGCTTAGTCGATTGGCGGGGCGGATTCGCTTGGCATTTGATGGCGATCGAGCGGGAGTTAACGCGACGGAACGCGCTATCAACTTGGCACAGGAAGTCGGCGTGGAGTTGGAAGTGGTGAGTTTGCCTGATGGCGTTAAAGATCCAGACGAATTGATCCAAAAAGATCCAGCGCTTTGGCAAGCAGCGATTGACCAATCTCAGCCAGCGGTGGATTGGGTGATTGCCAGATACGCGGAAATGGAGAATTTGAAGTCGGCGGAAGGCAAGCGGCGATTCTCGACTATTGCACTGAGGATTGTCCGAGGTTTGAAAGATCCGGTGGAGCAAGAGCATTATTTGTCGGTGATTTCTGAAAAAACTGGCGCGTCAATTACCGCACTGAAGGCAAAATTGTCGAACGAAAAAGTCGCTGAACATCAATTGAAAAAGGCGAAAATTGAGAAAGAAAAACCGACTCCGGTTCAGGATGAAACTGAGGATATGCTGGCGGGGTTGGCGGCGAGTGAAAAATCCGTGCGACGTTGGTTGGCGGCGGTTTCTGGCGAAATGCTGGATGATGACAACGCGCGGCAGTTGATTGGCTATTTGCGAAAGAATCCAGACGCGGATTTGGACGAGGTTCCGCTGGACTTGCAAAAAATCGAACAGTATGTGAAAATAGTACAGTTGAAAAGTGAAAGTCGTTATGCCAATTGGGAGCAAAAAAGCTTGGACGAAGAGATGGCTCGGCTAGTCAGACAGATAACAATCAAACATCGCGAAAACAAAAAGAATCAACTATTAACGCAGCTTAGAGAGGCCGAGGCGTCAGGTGATGAGGTTTTGTCCCAGAATTTGCGCCAGAGCTTAAATAATCTGATTAAGGAGAAAATGTGAGCGACGATATCACGACGAAGCCAGTAAACTTAAACGAAGATGATGATTTTGATCCAACGCTTATAGACGAAGAAGAATCGGAAGATTTGGATTCGTTGACAACTGGGCAATATTTGGACGATGTGTCGGACGATTCGGTTAGGCTGTATTTACGTGAAATTGGTAAAATTCCACTACTTAGCGCTGAAGAAGAGATGGACTTGGCGCGCCGAATTGTTGAAGGCGATAAAAAGGCTAAGGACAAGATGGCTGAGGCGAATATGCGTTTGGTGGTGTCAATTGCTAAGCGTTATTCTGGTCGTGGTTTGGACTTTTTGGATTTGATTCAAGAGGGAAATACTGGACTTTTGCGTGCGGTTGAGAAGTTTGATCCGGATAAGGGATTCAAGTTTTCGACTTATGCAACTTGGTGGATTCGCCAGGCAATTACGCGTGCGATTGCTGATCAAGCGCGAACGATTCGTATTCCAGTTCACATGGTGGAAACGATCAATAAATTGCTGCGTACTCAGCGACGGATGACACAGGAATTGAACCGTGAGCCGACAATTGAAGAATTGTCTAAAGAGCTGGATATGGAGCCAGAGAAAATTGAATATGTCATTAAGATCAAGCAAGACATTTCTTCTTTGGACGCCGGTGTTGGTCGTGACGGTGAAGATGATGATTCAGTTTTGCAAGATTTTATCGTTGACGAAGATACGGTTTCACCGGAAGATTCCGCTTCAAATCAATTGTTAAAAGAGCAAGTTCAGGAAATTCTATCAAGTTTGAGCGATCGCGAGCAGAAAATTGTTCGAATGCGTTTTGGTTTGGACAATGGGAAAAATCACACTTTGGAAGAAGTTGGTCAGGAATTTGCAGTTACGCGTGAGCGAATCCGCCAGATTGAAGCTAAGGCACTAGCAAAACTTCGTAAACACAAAGATGCGAAAAAACTTTACGAATATCTGGACTAATTAACACTGTTCGGGCGATTTACAAAAATGGGCGTCGTGAGTTGCGGCGTCTATTTTTTGGTGTAATTGCTCGAGGCTGCCGTCGTTAATGATGAAATAATCAGCAATAGCAATTGGTCCACCTTTTTCCAAATTCTCGATTTCTGACCAGTCGCGCTGATCAACTTCGTGCGGTTGCATTGGGCGTTCTATGCGTTTAGCCATTCGTTGATAACGGAGGTATTTTGGTGTAACAATAGCAATAACGACAACTTGTCCAGGAAATTCGTGCTTAAGGAATTTATATTCACTCCAAGTGTATAATCCGTCCAAAACGATTTTATTTTGCCCAGCGTTTATTAAATCGTGGATGTTTTTTATGACGCGTTTGATTACGAAATCTTTGCCTTCGCGGCGACGAATTTCTTCGCGAAATTGTTGTTGATTGTCCCAAGTTTTTTCAATTCCAGCTTCGTCCATGGCTTTATAAATAACGCCACCGAAGTAAATTTTTGGAAATCCTTTTTCTGTCAAATATTCGACCGCCGAACTTTTGCCGCTACCGGCCAGACCGACAAGGGCGATAATTTTGCAGCTATGCTCGCTTGTACTCACGGGGATTATTGTAACAGCTCTTCAGCTGGGTGGCAAACAGGTGTGGCTGCCGGTTGGTTGTGTTGATTCCTGCGAGTAGTTTGTTCTGGAGCTCTTGACTTTGATATGAAACAGTCGGCCCCGGTTAGAATGGTTAATTTACCACGACGATCGCCAGCAGGGCATCCTGAGGGCTGAAGCCGGGCCGCAGTTTATAGCGGTCGCGCGTAGGTATCTTGTGCCGGGGATGGAGATACTCGATTTCTTCGTAACTCTCGCCGTCGAACACCTGCCAGATATCAACAGGAGCGAGCGGTAGCTCATCGCACTTGGGTTTGTAAGTATGAAACGCCTGTAGCAGGGCGAAAATTTCCTCGCCGCTATAGTTGTCGCATCGTCGAGCATGCATGTCATAGGTTGGGTCAGCAGATTGCACCGTGAAGCTATCGCCTCCTCTGGCGACTATTTCCTTGATGAGTTGCTGGCGATCGCTTACGCCAAAGTGTGCCGACTGGATACCGCGCAGCAGTATATTCCGACCCATAAAATGTTGGCGAATTGGTGCTTCAATTGTAGCGGCTATGGTATCAAGCGGGCGGGGTGGGTTGGCATCGTAGCGATATGGATTTTCGGACGTGACGCTATATTCTGGGCAATCAACGTTAATGATGAGTGGTGTCACTTCGCGGTTGCGCTCTGGTGTAGATTCGGTGTTATCGCCACCACCGTCAAGCCGTTCCGGATCATAACCCGGATCGTATTCAAATGTCTTGCCTTCAAACATACTTTTACCCCCGTGATTTATCGGCCCGCACTGTCTTTTAGTAGCTCGCGCGATATCTTCATTATAGCATTATAATGTGGCCGGCTTGGGCTCTTTGCGATACTGGTCAGTAGCATAATATGCTATCAGGGCGGACAAGGTGGGTGGCGGGTATGGTTGTGTCATGTACTAATTTTAACAATTTGTTGACATTCTTCCAAATAGAGCGTATGTTTGTGATAAGTATTATGGAAACGCTTCATGGACGTGCTGAAAAGTTACCTCAGGATCCACTTTCTGATTTTAGTATCTGGGGCCGTTTAATAGAATATCGTAAAAAAGTTCAATGGGACGATATATTAGCCCAAGTTAATGAGTTAGAATCAAATTTTGATCGTAATAAAGCATGGAAAAGATTTGTTAAAAAACCTGTTGTTGATCAGTTTGGTCAGGTATGGATGATTTGGGAGAATCCTGCCGCTTCGTCATCTAATCCGAAAGATCGATATCAGATATATAAGATGCCAGACGGTAAATATAAGTTTGATTATGTTTTTATAGATGATCTTTCTATAGTTGATTTTGTGCCTACTTCTATTCCTATATTACGGGGATCGATTTATCAATTTTCTGTCGGATTTGATAATTTTGGTGATGTAGAAATCTTGCATATAATAACGAGCGATAAGACAAGTGAATACTGTCACCTCTACAGTTACGAAAGGGGACAGTGGGAGAATCATAGGTGTTGGATGAAATACGATAATGACTCCTACAATTCTATGGAAGAACTTAGAAAAATCTATAGGAGATACGAGAAATGGCTGAGAAAACAGGGCAATAATTCTTTCAATGCTGAAAAAATATTTGGGGAGATTTATGATAATTATGGGGGAATACAACAAAAACTTGCCGAAGCGTCAATAATCAACTCTCTAACTCAACTCTCTAACGACAGTCGCTTAAATGCTACAATAGAAGTATGAAGCGTCTAGTGGTTATTGATGGAAAGTCGGTGTTTTACCGAGGTTATTATGCCATGCCGGGATTGTCGATGGCTGACGGAACTCCGACTGGCGGAGTGTATGGATTTGTAAGTTTGGCAATTGAGCTGATTAAGAAATTAGAGCCGGATTATGTGGCGGTAGCTTGGGATAAACGCGGCACAAATATTCGCAAGCGGCGGGAATTGTATCCAGAATATAAAGCTGGTCGTAAGCCAGCGCCAGATGACTTTTACCAGCAAATTCCGATTTTACACGAGCTGCTTGATGCATTTGGCTGGCCGCTTTATGAAATTGATGATTACGAGGCGGACGATATTATGGGCGCGTTTGCCAGACAAGCGGAATCTCGCGGAATTGAAACGTGCTTGATAACGTCGGATTTGGACGCATTGCAATTGATATCACCAATGACCAAAGTTTACGCTATGAAAAATGGCTTGAGAAATATCGAGGAGTTTACGGCAGAACATTTTGAAGAAAAATACGGAATTCGGACAGAACAATTCTTAGATCTGAAGGCGCTAAAGGGTGATTCAAGTGATAATTTGCCGGGAGTGCCGGGAATTGGTGAGAAAACGGCGGTGAAATTATTGCAAGAATATGAAACTCTGGACGGAGTTTATGAGCATTTGGACGAGCAAAAAGGCGCTTTGCGAACGAAGTTGGAAAATGGTCGTGAGTCGGCATATTTGACCAAGCAAGTGGCGGAAATTTGGACGGACGTGCCGATTGAGCTGGACTGGGATGTGGCGGATGTTAATGATTGCGACTTTGCGCGAGTAACGGAAATTCTGCAGAAGTTGGAGTTTAATTCGCTGATTGGACGATTGCCGCGAACGATGCAAGCGGCGGAAAATGAGAAAAAAGAAGAACCGAAGTTGGATATTCCACGAATTGAAAAATTGCCCGACACGCCGATGTTTGAGGCGGAAAATATAATATATATCGATTCGTCGGAGCCTGACGTAATTTACATAAGCTCAAATCCTGAGTCAGCGTGGACGGCGAAAATTGATGAAATTAGTCAATCTATATGGCAATTACTGGCGCAGGGAACTGTGATTGCAGCGGATGTCAAACGGTTATATCACGCATTGGATAATTATGGCGTGGCGGTGCGTTTTCATGAGGTTTGGGATGTTGAGCAGGCGGCGTTTTTGATTGACCCGCTGAAGCGCGATCGTAGTTTGAATGCATTGTCTGGTGATTTTTCTGACGACAATTCCGCGCCTTATCAATTGGCTCGCTTGCATAAAATTTATCGTGAACAAAAAGTTTACATGTCGAATAATTCGCAAATCGCGCGTGTGGCTTACGAGTTTGATTTTCCAGTAATTTGGGCGCTATTCCAGATGGAAAAACGCGGTATGAAGTTGGACGACACGCTATTAAAACAGATGGGCGATGAGCTGGCGGCGGAAGTTGGTGAGCTTGAACAACAAATGTATTCCATGGCGGGATACGAGTTTAACGCGTCTAGTCCAGCGCAACTTTCTGAGGTTTTGTTTACCAAATTGCAATTACCAACTGCGGGCATAAAAAAGGGGAAAACTGGATATTCAACAGGCCAGAAAGAGTTGGATAAATTACGAGGGCAGCATCCGATTATCGAGTTGATTGAGCGATATCGAGAATTGACCAAATTGATCAGCACGTACATTGAGGCGTTACCAAAATTGATGGCGACTGATGGGCGAATTCATACTACATTCAATCAGGATGTAACCAGCACGGGGCGGCTGAGTAGCACGAATCCGAATTTACAGAATATTCCGGTGCGGACTGAACTGGGCAGGAAAATTCGCCAGGCGTTTGTTCCGAGTGATGGCAAAGTTTTTGTCGGCGCGGATTATTCGCAATTTGAGTTGAGGCTGGCGGCTGTGTTGGCGGGCGACGAGAAATTGATTGAAGACTTTAACAGCGATGTTGATATTCATGCAAAAACGGCGGCAGAAACATACGGAATATCAATTGACGAAGTAAGTAAATCTCAGCGTCGAGCGGCGAAAGTGATCAATTTTGGTGTACTTTACGGAATGAGCCCGCACGGTTTGGCGGCGGCTACGGGAATGTCATTTACAGAGGCGAAAAAGTTTATTGATCATTATTTTGAGGTGCGAAAACCGATTCGTCAGTATTTGGATAAAATTTTAACTCAAGCGCGAGAACAGGGTTTTGTTGAAACGTATTTTGGCAGGCGACGACCAACGCCTGATGTAAAATCGAGCAATTTTATGGTGCGGTCTTCGGCGGAAAGGGCTGCGATGAATATGCCAATTCAAGGCACGGAAGCGGATTTGATGAAAATGGCGATGATTCGCCTGGAGGATAAATTGTCGGGCTTGGCTGATGCGATTTTACAAGTTCATGATTCGATTTTAGTGGAATGCAAACCTGAAGACGTCCAGAAAGTTAGCGAGATTATGAAAGCGGAAATGGAAGGCGTTTGTCCAGAATTACCGATTAAATTGAAAGTAGATGTTGGTACGGGCGTAAATTGGGGTGAAGTGTAGAAAATATGGTATAATTACGCCATGAAATACACTCAACGACGAAATTCATTTTCTCGATTTGTACCAATTTTGCTGGTTATTGTTATCACGGTTGTGGCGGTAGCAGCGGTTATTGCGATTGGTCGAGCATTATTTGGTAAAAATGATTCAGGTCAAACAACAGATCAGAATGTTAACGTAGGGCAAGTTGCTTTGTTGTCGACGGACGTGGGAAGCGCGGTTCGATTGACGGTACGCGGGCCAATTGTAGCGAATGAGAATTTCCGCTCATATAGCATCACTATTTCGCCAGAATCTCGCGAAATGACGACGTACGAGGGATATTTGGATAAGCCGATTGCAGAGAAAAAATTGGACAATAACAGCAAGGCTTATACGGAGCTGGTTTACGCGCTTGATAAGCGAAAAATGATGGAAGGTACGCCGCTAACTGAGCAGCAAAATGATTTGCGGGGGATTTGTGCTAGCGGTAAAATTTACAAATTCGAAACTTTGAAGGACAATTCCGTTGTGAAGAGTTTGTGGACGTCGGATTGTAGCGGTTCTAAGGGTTCGGCGCAAGCTAACGTAAACGAGATTTTGGATATGTTTTTGAAGCAAATTCCTGACGGCAAAAAAATGGCGGCTGGAATTGGTCTAAGTCAAGAAGAAGCTTTGTTTAAGCTGTAGGACTTGCCGAATGCCCGAGCTACCCGAAGTTGAGACAGTTCGTCGCGGTTTGGCGGATTTACTGCCAGGTCAGGCTGTTGTGCGAGCGACGGTATTTGATTCGCCAAAGAGTTTTCCGAATTCACCCACAGACGTTCAGCAATTTTTATATGGTGCGCACGTAACGGCGGTGCGACGTCGCGCAAAAGTGCTGATGATTGATCTTGATACGCGTTATTCGCTGGTGATACATCTTAAGATGACTGGGCAATTGATTTTTCGTGGGGCCAATAGTTTTGCTGGCGGTCATCCGAATGATAGCTTGATTGGTGAATTGCCTGATAGATCGACACGAGTGCAAATTGATTTTACAGATGGTTCGCACTTGTTTTTTAATGATCAGCGTAAGTTTGGATGGATGAAATTGATGCCGACTGATGAGATAGAAAATTTGCCATTTATGCAGAAAGTTGGTCCGGAACCGCTCGATAAAAAAACTGAGGCGGGTGACTTTATTAAGCGAATTCGTCGTCGGCAAAATTCGATGATAAAGTCGGCGTTTCTTGATCAGTCGGTGATCGCTGGGGTTGGTAATATTTATGCTGATGAAGCTCTGTGGGCTGCGAAAATTCACCCTCAGACGCGTGTTAGAAATGTTAGTGATGACCAATTGGAAGATTTGTTTAACGAACTGCGCCAGATTTTGCAATTGAGCATTGATCAGGGCGGCTCGACGGATAAAAATTACGTTGACGCCGAAGGCAGAAAAGGCAATTATCTGTCGTTTGCGCACGTATTTCGTCGAGAAGGTCAGCCGTGCCATCGACATCCTGATCAAGAGATTGTAAAGATGAAGGTTTCTGGACGCGGTACGCATATTTGTCCAGTTTGCCAAGTGGAGGCGAAGTGATTTATCTTTTTTACGGCGAAAATGAATTTGAGAAACGGCGAGCGATCGCCAAGCTGATCGGCGATGAAAAAGTGGCGCGACATGATGGCGAAGATTTGACGCTGGCTGGAATGCAGGAAATAGCAATTGGGCAGACGTTGTTTATGAACTCGTCGGTGTATTTGATTTCAAAACTAGGCGAAAATTCTGAGGTTTGGTCGCAACTTCCAGATATGAAGTTTGATGATGACAGGACGATTATTTTGGTGGAAGATAAAATTGATAAGCGAACGAAAACGTATAAGTGGCTGCAGAAAAACGCCAAAGTTCAGGAATTTTCACCGCTTAGTGATCGTCAAAAACCGCAGCTTTTAAAGTGGTGCGTGGCGGAGGCGAAGGCTCGCGAGTGTGAATTAACGAATCGTCAAGCAGAGATAATTGTTGATCGCTTGGGATTTGATCAGTTGCGACTAAGCAATTTTTTGGATCAATTGGCGCTGGCGGAAAAAGTGACGGATGATTTAATTGACAACTTTATACCTTTGGCGAGGACGGAAAATGTGTTTGATTTGTTTGTTTCGGCGCTGGAGGGTGATTATGATAAGGTTCACGATATAATTAGCTATCTGGAGTCAGAAAGTGGCGTTGATGGCGCTTATCAGACAATGGGATTGCTTGCCTCGCAGGCAACTAACTTGACGGCGTTGGTTTTGGCTGACGGTGACAGTAAGTTGGTGGCTTCGGATTTTTCGGCTAACCCGTATGTTTTACGAAAATTGGCATCTTCAACAAAAGGTATCGATAAGGAAAAACTGAAGAGGATAAATGACGCGCTACTTCGGGCGGACTTGCAAATGAAAACAACTTCTGTAAATCCGTGGCTGCTTGTGGAGGCGGCACTGGTTGGAATTGGAAAATATACCAAGGAATAGAGAAGTAGCTGGGTCTTATGGATGATACTTGTGCAAAAGAATATATCGCAAATTTAGAAAAAGAATTCTCTTTGATAGAAAATGGCTTTAAAGAGCAAGAAAAAAGAGCCTTTGCTGATTATGAATCTAATAATAATGAGCATAGCAAAAAATTAGCTTTTTTAGCTTATAAATCCAATATATATCAAGTTAGAATGTACAGCGTATTTCTCTTTGGATATTTATCAGAACAAGATGATGTTTTAGCATTTATGCGAGATGAAGTTTCCAAAGATGATAATTGGAGAGTTCAGGAAGTATTGGCAAAGGCATTTGATGAATTTTGCAAGAAAATAGGATATGAAAAGGCGCTTCCAGTAATTGATGAATGGTTAAAAAACAATAATCTTAATACGAGGAGAGCAGTTACGGAGGGACTTAGAATATGGACGAGCAGACCATATTTCAAAGATAATCCGAACGAAGCCATAAGACGAATTGCAGCATTAAAAGAAGATTCCAGTGAATATGTTAGAAAGTCGGCAGGAAATGCTTTGAGAGATATTAGTAAGAAATTTCCAGAGTTGATTAAAATGGAGTTCAGTAGCTGGAAATTAGAGAGCAGAGAAATTAAACAGGTATATAAATTGGCGAGTCGATTAGTCGACTGATGTTAAATAAAAATACCCCAGTTAATTCCGGGGTATTTTCTAGTAATCTTTACAGATTATTTTTCAGCTTTCTTAGCAGCTGGCTTCTTTGCTGGAGCTTTTTTAGCGACAGTTTTCTTAGCTGTTGCTGGCTTTGCAGCTGGTTTTTTAGCAGTTTCTAATGTAACACCTGCTTTTTTAGCAATTTTGCTCAATGCGCTCTTTCGGCGAGCAGCAGTATTTTTCTTAATCAAGCCTTTTTTAACAGCGGTGTCGATTTCGCTTTGTGCTGCAGCAAGAGTTTTTGCGCTTGGTTCTGCGGCGAAAGCTTTAACAGCAGTCTTAATGTCTTTTTTGATGCTGATGTTTCGCTCGCGGCGCTTTAGGGTTTGTTTAGCACGCTTGATGGCGGATTTGATGATTGGCATGTTTCTCCTTTACCTCTATAGATTTGTATCGCTAATCAGGAAGAATTATACAGAAAATAGCATAAATTGTAAAGAGGCGGCTTAGATATTGACTTTATGGTACTGCTTATGGTATAGTGATGCCAAGCGTAATTACAAAAAACAAACATAGGAAAAATCATGTCAAACGGATCAGCAAAGCAAAAAGTAATCCAGAGCATCAAGGATGTAACTAATATTTTAGTGACGGTGAGTTCTAGCCCATCAGTCGACGAATTGTCGGCAGCATTAGGATTGACGATTTTCCTCAATAAACTAGGGAAGCACGCTACGGCTGTGTTTAGTGGCGACATTCCGCCAGCAATTACGTTCTTGAATCCTGATAAGACGTTTGAGCAGACCGCAGATTCTTTACGTGATTTTATTATTGCTTTAGATAAAGAGAAGGCTGATCATTTACGCTATAAAGTTGTTGATGACGCGGTGAAGATTTTTATTACGCCATATCGTACGACAATTACCGATAAAGACTTGGAATTTTCACAGGGTGATTATAACGTTGAGCTAGTTCTGGCGCTAAATGTTGAAAATAGTGAAAGTATTGATACGGCTTTGACTGCGCACGGTAAGATTTTGCACGATGCTACGGTTGTGGCTATAACGGCGGGCGACGTAAAGAGTGGTCTGGGTTCTGTTGATTGGCACGAATCTAATGCTAGCGGCGTGAGCGAAATGGTTGTTGAGCTTCTTGATGACCTGAAAACGCCGAAGGTGACTTTGGACGAGCAGATGGCGACGGCTTTGCTTACGGGAATTGTGGCGGTAACTGAGAGGTTTAGTAATGGAAATACATCATCAAAGGTTATGACCACGGCCGCAGAACTTATGGCGGCTGGCGCAAATCAGCAATTGGTGGTTTCAAAGATTGCAGAGAGCGAAGTAGAGGATGAACCGCAAAAGATTGAAAAGATCGAAGAAAAATCTCCAGAAAAAGAGGAAGTTTCAGAGGATAAAACTGAAGAAGCGGAGAAAGATGAGGAAACTGTACACGCGGACGGAACTTTGTCGATTAGTCACGAAAAGAAGGGCGATGTTGATGAAGTAGCTGAACAAACAGCGAAGGAAAAGCAAGAAGAGTCTGCTAGGATTGCCGAAGAGAAATTGGCTAAAATTGAGCCAATAAAGGAAGAGCCACAAGCCGAGGAAGAAAAGCCGAGTGAAAAGATAGTTTCAAAGGGCGAACTTTCTTTTGAGGAAACTCCGCTGATGGGTGGCACTCTGAACGCAACGACTACACAGGCTGCCGAGGATAAGATTAGGGAATTGGCTAGCGATCAAAATAAAACCATCTTAACGCACGGTAAATATGTGGGTGATGATACGCCGTCGTTTGGCAATACTCCGTTAAATGCGGCTATGGGCGCGTCTGATGAACCACCAAAGATTGATCCGTTTGCTACAACTAACGCCGCTGAGCAAAAATTGTCGACGATACCTGTTGCGCCGCAATCTGAAGAATCAATTATTTCGGCAATTACTAACGACACAAATCAATTGAATAATCCAGTAGCGCCAGCTCCGAGTCAGCCGATTGCGCCAATTGAACCAGCAATAACAAATCCTGAGAATAGCATTCCGGGCTTTGATTTGCCAATGCCACCAGCAATGCCAGATTTCGGTGCTTTGCCACCAATGCCGCCAGCGCCTACAGGTGTTGATGTAAATGGATTGCCACAGATTGCACCGCTAGGGGTGGCTCCTGAGCCAGTAGCCGCTCCGCAAGCTCCAGCACCTGCGCCGATCACCGCGATGCCAACTCAGCCAGCTCAAAACGCAGACTTCAATCCAGCGCAATTCCACATTCCAGGACAATAATTGATGGACGAAGTGATTCTCATAGACAAACCTCAGGGAATGACTAGCTTTGGGGTGGTAGCGCGCTTGCGGCGAGTTTTATCTAATCAGGCGGGAAAGAAGGTGAAGGTTGGTCACACAGGTACGCTTGATCCGTTTGCTACTGGGCTAATGATTATTGTGACTGGAAAGAAATGCCGAGAAGCTGAAACTTTTACTAAGCTGGATAAGTGGTACGAGGCAGAAATTATTCTGGGTAAGAATAGTTCAACGGGCGACCCGGAAGGCGAAATTACTGATGTGTCTGATTATGAGCCGAGTTTGGAAGAAGTTCAGCAGGTGGTTAGCCAATTTGTGGGAAAAATTGAGCAGACGCCGCCGATTTTTAGCGCAATAAAAATTAACGGTGAAAGAGCGTATAAATTGGCGCGCGAAGGTAAACAAGTTGAGATTCCTAAGCGTGTGATAGAAATTTACTCATTGGAGTTATTGGCATACGAATATCCCAAATTAAAGATCAGAACTCACGTTTCAAGCGGAACTTATATTCGAACGTTGGCGGTGGATATTGGCGAGAAACTAGGGACGGGCGCGTATTGTGAAAATCTGCGTCGTACGAAAATTGCCGACTATTCTATTGACGCCGCAAAGACTCTGGCGGACTTTGGAATTACTAGCTAATTGCAAAAAACAGAGAAGCTTGGTATAATTACAGAGCTATGATTAGCAAAGAAAATAAAGCGAAAGCAATTGCTTTGACTCAGGTCAATAAAAACGACGTCGGTAGCCCACAAGCTCAGGTGTCAGTTTTGACGGCTCGTATCAAAGAAGTCACGGAGCATTTGAAGGCGAATAAGCACGACTTCATGGCTCGTCGCGGCTTGATCCAAATGGTTGGTAAGCGCAAGCGTTTGCTGAAATATTTGGAGCGAACTGATTTTGAGAGTTACAAAGCAGTTGTTGCCAAATTAGGTTTGCGTAAATAATTTACGTTAAAAACTGCTTAAATCCCCTTCGACGAAAAGGGGATTTTTGTTGTTCTGACTATTTTTTCAATTTGGCGATAATCACATCTCGTCCGTCGTTTGCGCCGCCCAAAGTGCAGGAATAAAGAGTTAATTGCGGCTGATCTGTGCGCTGTTCGATTTCCACGGCATCTGGTTTAACGCTTTGTTTTTCGCTGATGACGTAATTGTAACGCACGCCGTTATAGTCAATGATAATTTCATCGCCGACAGTTAATTTATCGATATTATAAAAAGGTGATTTTCTGAGCGTCTGCTGGGGAGTCAAGCCCATGATAAAACGGTGTGCAGATAAGACAAAATTGCCGCCATCTTTTGGGTTGCCGTTTTCTGGTTTACGCCACCACGCACCATGTTCCATTGTCTCGGCGCCGCCAGTACTATAAGGCAAATTTATGTCGATTTTCGGTATATAAAGTCGATTTTCGGTAATTTTATTCTCAGTTTTAGTGATGAGCTGAGTGGTGTGGTTGTCTTTTGGGTTGATATTTTGCGACAAAATAAGGGGCGTGCCGATGAGAGCAAGTAAGTAAACTCCGCCAAGAATCATTAAGATTGCGATTATTGGCAGAATGTAATTTTTTCGCCGTTTTGTTGACGACTTCAATTGTAGTGACATGACTCAATTATAGCACTATACTCATACGGTATAATCGTGGGCGGGGATAGGAGTGGTGTGCTACATGAGTTAATGGGGGTTGAATTATTATGATTTTTATGCTATAATTTACTATTATGAATAAAGAACCTACACTCCCTAATAAGCCACTCTGGGTGCCGGAAAGAGAATTTCTTGATGAAGAAAATCGGCAGTCTATAATCAAAATCTTAGGCGTTATCGCAACAGATCGTTCTAACCGGCAATTTGCTGAAGCCGCGCGGGCAGTTGCTAGTGATGTTGAGAGTGGTGGTGAGTTAGCGCCAGGTTCGCGAGATTTCATGTGGGCGCGCTTTATGGGTGTCCAGCATGGCACTATGGAAGGTGGCGACGGTAAGGTACGGGTTAATGAGGAAAACTATTCTAGGTTGCGACCGTTGGCTGAACAGCTACACTATGGTGATATGCGTTTTCTAGAGTCAAATCCGGCCGATAGTACCGTAGAGTATGGTAGTAGTATTGTTCTAGGTGGATCAGCAGAAGAGATGCCAAAACGTCTACAGGCTGCGCGAGGTAAAAATCCACGAGATATCGCTGTTCAGGACACGTATTTACTAGTTGGACAGCGTCAGCGCTGGAATAGTATACCAACCGAAAAAGATCCTGATGCCATTTTGGCGGCAGTATCAAGATCGCTTGGCGGTGTTGACATGGATAGGCTCAAGGAAAAATCACCTTGGCTGCGGGATGAGCTACGCAAAAAGGTTGAGGCTGGTAGTTGGGATGAAGCATTCGCCACGGAGATGACTATTGGACGGCTGGGTCTTGAGGCTTACTTTGATAGGCATGGCTTAATTGACTGGGAGAATGGTATTGAGGAGACTGCACCTAGCGACAACCAGCCAAGTATACCGGGTGTCCCGGATCGAGAAAATGTCTTAGTAACGTATCACTTGCTCGATGGCACTCGTGCAACATTGCTAAATGCTGCTGCGGTGCCGAGAAAGCGCGGTGTCCCACGGCCAACGAGTGATAGTCAGATCAAAGAACTACTAGATCTAGGTGTCCTAGAGCGCAATAAAGAACATCCTATCAGCATCATTACAGATTCACCACACTATCTTCGAGCCGCTACTGATGTCGCTATTCGGATATTGGCGCACCCCGAGACAAGGGATATAGTCATTGCTCCCCCCGTCTCGCCGTATAGGCCTTCAAGCCCAGAGAATGTCCTAAAAGCACTAGGAGAGATTCCGGCAACCTATAAGGCCGATAAGCGTGTTCACGCCGTATTGCGTGGCGAAGATCCGGACGCTAAAGAGCTGGCTGATTTGTAGGAAATACGAAGCAGCAAACAGAGTTAAACGGTTAGGCCAGGCGCTATAGGAGCAAATGTAACGTGTATTGTATGGTGAGCTGCCGTTCATCAAAGGAGATTGATTTTCAGAGTGAATTGTGTCTAGTTTTGGCTTTCTATAAAGCCTATAAAGCGCACACCGCTGTGATATAATAAAATACGCGAATATAACCCGCAGACGGTGATGGATGTGTGGTGTGTTGACCGGTAAACCAGCACGCACCTGTTACTGTCTTTGCGAGAAAGAGAGGATCTATGGCAATTATTAATCCAAGCGGCAAGGAGATTTTTAGTGTTACCACTGATTTTTGTGGTCGGCCGC
>CAUUAX010000001.1:0-65605 GCA_963543285.1 uncultured Candidatus Saccharibacteria bacterium | reverse complement strand
CGGAGGAGATCGCCGGTTCGAATCCGGTCGAGCGCGCCACAGATAATTCACCCCTTGATAGGGTGTTTTTTTATGGAAAATATTCCATATTTATTGCATTTTTGTACAATTTGTGTTATGATATCACCAATTGGACTGGAAGGTCTAAGGAGTTTTTATAATAAAATATCTGACAATATCAGAGAAAGGATCCCAAGCGTTATGGTTCAAAATCGTGAACGACTTAGCCCAAGCGATTCAAAGACTTCATTTAAAGAAAAAGCCTTACAGGGCATGGCTACAGCGGCAGCATTTTTAGCTGCAGCAGCTTCACTGTCAGCCTGTGGTGAAAACTACAGTGAGCCAGCTCCAGATACTACAACATCTACAGAGCAAGAAGTTCAGAGTCCAACGCCAGAGACAACTACTCCACCACTATTAAACCCAGAGCAGGTACGACAAGAATACAGAGAAGTTCTACCTCAAAAACCCGTAGATGTTGACGAAACGGCAGATAAGCTAAATAGAGGTGAAGAACCGTTAGAAACATTAACAGAATTTATTAAAAAACAAGGCTTTTCATTTCCGCATATAGACGAAAAAATCCCTACACTTCAGAACTGTATTTCAGTTGAAAAAAAAGATGCTGCAAATAAATTAGGCTCTCAAGTAGGGTCAGTAACTGCTGTGACAAGTATGTTGCAAAACCCAGAATATGGTCTTAACAAAACATCAGTGGATACTATTACCGATTCTATGGCAAAAACTTTTGTACACGAGGATTATCGTCAAGGTTTTAAGGATTACATGTATCACCTTGGATTATCTATAGAATCTAACCTAGATGATCCAAAGGACTTTTATCCCATTTCTGTTCCAGGAACTCAAGATTCTGCCGTTTTACAGGCAAAAGCTAGTGAAGAAGGGTGCTACGGAGCATGGTATCACGGCAAAGACTTGAGGAATCCCTATGGGACCGGTGCTGGAGATGTGCAAATCGATAGGTACGGACTTTTTGGTACTAATTTTTATAGGACTGATGGGCTCAACAATAATTCAGGAGATATTGAATCAAATAGCGTACTTAAGGTACTGGTTACTCACCACAAAAAAGGCGATAATCTATATGGCGACAATAGCCATAGCACCAATGCAAATCTAGGCACAGGCGCATGGATAATACACATGGAGAAAAGCTCCGGATTCAACTACAATGAAGACGGCAAAGAGACGACAATAAAAGTCCAAGATCAATAAAGTACTTATTTTGTATAATTATTTGCATAATCACCTTCATATGTGATTAAATGAAGGTGATTATGTTTATGAGTGGGTACGATCGTAGAAACGTCTTTAAGAATATAGTTTTATATTTGTGCGTGAGCGCCTTATTTATATTACCAATTTCTACACTATTAACATCTTTACCTGCATTTGCTGCTGGGCACTTCGACAGTCTCAGTATTCAAGAAAAATACAAGTTCTATGTTTATGCACGCGTCATGAACGCCTGCTTTACAACAGCATATTACAATAATACATCTATTGAAAGCATAGACAAGGTAAAAAAGGGTGATATTTGGCATAGTGAACCTTCAGTATATGTGGGAACTTTTCCGGGATTTACCGGATATAATAGCTCTGGTGGATATTTTGAATGTAATTCAGAATTAATAAATGCTGCCATTAGCCAGTTCAACATACAGCCAAAAGGAAGATCATCCGCTGCAGAGGTGCTCCTTTGTGAAATAGGCTATAGAAGAATGATAGATGGCAGAACGATAGATGACCGCGGCGTAGATTCATGCATAAATGGTACTGAACCACTTCATAATCCCGGTGAGTCAGGACATGTTAAAAACGATTTATATTCAGAAAATGAAATATTTGACATACTAGTACGCTTTTCTGGATATAAAAAAGGTTCAGAAGACTCCGATCCTAGTATAAAATACCTAGTCTCAAGGTCGATGATAAGAGGATGCATAAAAGACAACCAACCTCAACCTCAACGACATGACTCAAAAGATTGGGAAATACCAGATGTAGATAGTAATGGAAACTTAACTAACTCATACTACCGACCTGGCGATGGACAGGGATATAATGCAGACGGATTAAACAACCGCGAATGGCCACAGGATCATTATGACACAAAAATTCCTGAATGGCAGTGTATGAATATCCATAAACGCCTAGTGGAGTCAGCGCTAAAGTATCAAGAAGCTCTAAAACAGTCAGCCACAGACACTGCATGCGCGGGGCTAGCAGGAGACAAACTCAAAGCCTGCAAAGACGGCGTAAATCACAAGGGTGATTCTACATACTGCGAAACAACCTATGAGAACACCGAAGATATAAATGCCTGTAAACAAGGTCAGTCTGCAAAGGTGGAGACTCCTGACGCATCAGACAAAGAAGATAAAAAGGACTGCGGAGATGTGCTGGATAGCGGACTATTGGGATGGTTTATATGTCCAACGATAAACGTCGCTATTGGTTTTGCAGATGGGGCTTGGTCTGTTTTTGAATTTCTTCTAATCAACAACCCCCTTGATGGAAGTGGAACCTATTACGACTCGTGGACAAAGGTGCGCGATTTAGCTAACGCTATATTAGTCGTTATATTTTTAGGAATTGTTATATCTCAGGTATCAAACATTGGAATATCCAATTACGGTATCAAAAAAATGCTACCAAGACTTGTTATTGTGGCGGTGGCTATTAATATATCTTACTATCTCATGCAGGTGATAATTGATATTGCTAATATCACCGGTAAAAGTATAGACGGTATATTTAGTGGATTTGAATCATACTCTGGGCTTAAAGCAGCAAATGGATGGTCTGTATTATTAGATTCTATACTTCTTTCTGCTACCGTTGTTGGTAGTGTTGGAGTCACCTTCGCGGCTGGTGCAGTATTGGGTTGGCCTACCATAATATTGTTCTTGGGCGCCATGATCATCCCAGCAATTATTGGAATTATAGCGGGCCTGTTAGCACTACAAGTAAGATCTATGCTTATTCCTATATTGGCTATTTTTTCTCCTGTAGCTTTAGTGGCTTGGGTATTGCCAAATACTCAAAAACTATTTGACAAATGGAAAAGCATGTTTACTGGATTGGTTTTTCTTTATCCTCTAGCATCTATATATTATGGCGGACTAAAGTTTGCAGCTTCACTCACGCTAGGATCAGGGGATTCTAGTACTATACAGAGACTCATGGCTTTAGCTGCACTATTTATTGGAACATTTATGGTAGCTGTTATAGCTATAAAATCCAACTCAATCATGGGCAAAATCATAGGTGGCATTGGTGGCTTTGCTAATAAATTGGGTGTTTCACGGCTTGGCGGATTAGTGTCAAATACAGCTTCAAGCATGATGTCATCTAGGAAGGCAGAGTTTTTAAGTAAGGGTATAGGTGGACGAAAAAATCCATTCACTATCGGCGCCCATAAAGCCATGAAGCGGTTCAATGACAATAAAAAACTTCGTCAAATTGATCAAGCAAACTATGAAGCATACGCAGATAAAGGGTTCAAAGAATCTCTTGCCTCTGGAAAATATGATAGCAGACTGCGCAGCTTAGAATTGCCTGGATCAAAGGCGCGAATTCAAGAGATGACTCATTCATTAATTTCTACAGAAGTTAAAAACGCACAAATAAGTTTCGGAAATGCTTCCATACAAGAATTGAAATCTGCCTTATCTGATGCCATCAAAAACGGAGACGACGTAAAAGCTCGAGCCGCACAAAACATACTCTTGTCTAGTCGAGGTCCAGGGGGTATTGACGCACATAATCAGGCGATTAGTGAAAGTGAATCTAAACGCTACATGAGCGACGACATGGGTGCGAAACTTAGAAGCAATATTCAAGAGTCTAATAGCAGTGTATTCGATAAGGACCCTGGCTTACTAAAGTGGGCAAGCGGACAGGGCTCATCTATAGATGGTGCTCATAATGCGGCAGCGAGAGAGTCTATTTCCCTAGATAAATTTACTGGTATGACAAAAAGTTCCCAGCTTGATAGGATTAACGGTGGCGGTATAAGCAGTGACCAAGCGACAAGTGCAATAAACCCATCAGGATCAACTTTTGCTAAGCTTGACCCAGAAGTCGTTCAAGCATTAAATAAAATTGCTAAAAAAGAAGAAAAAGAAAAAAGTAATAATAATGAAAGTAACCAGTAGCACTACCGTTAATAATCAAAGTTTGATATATTTTCAATTTGTCTGCTAGTATTGACTTTTCCACTTAAAAATGCTAATATAACCTCAGATGGAGTGGTTAATTTCACGTAAGCAGCTTCTTAATAAGTGGCTGCAGTGGTTTGTATTGCTGATAGCAGGGATGCTGGTGGGCATTTTTCTTAATACCTTAACACACTCAACCTCTGTTTATGCAGTAGACGCAGAATGGAGTGGCCATAATTTAACCTACAACAAAGAAAAATATACAAAGGTAAGTGATGATAAAAAGATTAAACAATTTAACCTACCGGATAATTCGCTTGTTTATGTTAATGAAGATAAGAATAAAAAAGAAACCAAGGTTATTTACTTCCCATCAAGCGAAATATCTTCACTAAGCTCGGCAACCTACGCGGTTTATTCATTTACACCACCAAATACCTACGAACAAACCAGCACCTCAACTATTTCAATTGAATCGCCATCTGAAAATTCAACCAGCACTTCTTGTGATGTACAGGGAATAGGGTGGATTATCTGTCCAGTTTCCAACTGGCTGGCTGATGGCATAGATTATATGTACAGCGCGCTTCAGGAGTTCTTAAAAACTAAGCCATTAGAAACAACCAACCAAAATAGCGGAATTTATCTGGCGTGGGTCATTATGCGCAACATCAGCAACGTGGCGTTTATCGTGGCGTTTTTGGTGATTATCTACTCACAATTAACCTCCGTAGGAATTAGCAATTACGGCGTTAAAAAAATGCTCCCTAGGTTAGTAATTGCGGCGGTGTTGGTTAACTTATCATTCACATTTTGTGCTGTATTGCTAGATTTATCAAACATAGCCGGCTATGCTTTCCAAGACGCTTTCATGGGGATTAAAAATACCATATCCACTGTAGGAGAAAATACAAGTACATGGACGTGGTCGGAAGTTATCAGTACAGCACTGTCAAATGGAGCGCTGGCGGTAGGAGCAGGATACGCCGTATCACTAGCACTTACTACTGAAATATTACCAATGTTAGTACCTGCCGCGACATTAGCTGGCTTAACTTTACTCTTCATACTCCTAATTATGGCGGCTCGTCAAGCACTTATTATTATACTAATTATAGTTTCACCACTAGCATTTGTTTGCTACTTATTGCCCGGAACAGAAAAGTGGTTTAAAAAATGGCGAGACTTATTCTTCACGATGTTAGTATTTTTCCCGGCATTCGCTGTAGTATTCGGCGGAGCTCAATTGGCAGGAATACTAATTATACAAAATGCCTCTGGCTCAAATGGTGCAATAATGCACGTACTAGGAATGTTGGTTCAAATAATACCTTTGGCTATAACTCCTCTAATTATGAAGTTCAGTGGCGGAGTATTAGGTAAATTCGCTGGGTTTGTTAATGACAAGAATAAAGGCTTATACGACAGGTCTAAGAACTGGTCTAAAGATCGTCGTGAGACCATTAAAAACAAGAAGTTAGCTAACCCCAATATGGCGCGATTCAACCCAAATCGTTTACGCCGTTGGGCAGATCATAAAGGTAGAGCACTCAAAAAAGATCTGGAAACTTCACAGAAAAATGCCGAGAATTCATTTAGAGATACAGCCAGGTATAAGAAGTTAGACTTAGAGGCCAGGCAGGCTTCCAGGCGTGCAGATCTGTTATCCGCACAAGATGACAATCGCTACACCGAAGCTACGCTGGGTCACGCACCAACTGATACGTATGGGAAGAGACCTCTGTACGATCGCGCTCTACGAGCCGTGTCAGCTACCTATGCAACTCGACGAGATTTGAAAGCTCATCAGCAGCAAACTGCATTCATGAATGACATTAAAGACCTAGAAACCGAAATTGCAGTGTCTGGACTAATTAAGAATAACGCTCAACGCCAGCAGCATAGTGAATTTGCAGAGCAATTGATAAACAGCAAGGAACTTCGAGAGAAAGCTGGCGGCAACGTATTCAAAGATGCAAATGGCAATTTGATTGGTGCAAATGCAGCCTTAGCTTCAGCCATAGCAACCAGCCGTAGCGAATACGCCAAGTCAATTGATGAGGCTCGCCAAATTATAAAGCACTACAAATTGGATGCAAAACAGAGGCAGGGATTAGCCCTAGATAAAGTATCTATAAGTCTTCCTGGTGGAGTTAATTTATCTGGAGATAGTATATTTGTACGTGAAGCTGCAATTGAAGAGCAGATTAAATACGGTACCGCAGCGGAAGTTGCCGAACTTCTTAGTGAATTGCCTCCAGAATTCTATTCTTCTGCAGCTTCAGCGCTAGCGGAATCTGGTGTAAGGAATAAGGCGTCCTTTATGGGAGGTAAGCTCATCGATGATATGCTGAAGGGCGATATTAATAACAGGGGAGACCTCATGAATCACTTCGCCGAATGGCTAGAGGGTGGTAAGTACAGGCCTGAAACCTTAGCGTCTACGGATGCTGATGCCGTTAAGTTGTTGATAGAAGCTGTAAATACTACATCTGTTATTACTAATAAGAAACGTCAAGATATCAAGGATGTTATCAATACAATTCTTACCGACAGTAGATTATCTGCAAACGTAACAGATGCCGCCAAAGAACAATTTGAGATTTTCCGAAACATACTATAATAGCTGTGATTTTGATATAATATAAGCAGTATGTCGGTGTATAAAGTCCCTCAAGATGTCGAGGCGGAGGACAAACTGCTCGGGCCGTTTAGTTTCCGACAGTTTGTGTTCTTAATTATAGCTGTTATCGGAATCGCTATTGCATACGGTTTGAGTACAATTTTACTACCTTTGGCAATAATTCCTGTGCCGATAATTTTATTCTTTGGAGCGCTGGCTTTACCTCTTAAAAAAGATCAGCCGATGGAAGTTTATTTGGCGGCAGTTATTTCTTTTATGCTAAAACCAAAAAAGCGACTATGGCAGCCTGATGGAATTGAAAGATTGGTCGAAGTTATCGCCCCAAAAGTCGAGGAAAAGACTTACGGCAATAATTATGATCAAGCCGAAGTTCAGCGAAGATTGTCATATTTGGCGAATCTGGTAGATAGTCAAGGTTGGTCAATTCGTGGCGTCAATAATCCAAATAGCTCGATGCGTGCTGACTTATTCAACGAAGGACAAGCAGCTAACGACATATTGGATGAAAATAGTGCTACGGCGCAGAATATTAATCACTTGATAAATCAGTCCGATGTTCGTAGGCGACAAGAAGTTATCCAAAAAATGCAAACAGGACAATCTGCTACGCCGCCTCCTGCGCAGCCATCGCAACCATCCCAACCAGATAATCCTGCTCCAGCCACACCGCTACAAATGAATCCGTACCCAACGATGCGTCAATCTGTATTAAATCCAGTGTCCGGACGGCCTGCCGCGAGCACTCCAGTTCAAACTCGACCGACAACTACGCCGCAAACTAGCGTAAACGAGGTGCCACCTGCTATAATAGAACTGGCAAATAACCGCGACCTCTCGATTGAAACGATTGCGCGTGAGGCAAATCGAATTCAGCAAGAAAATAAATTATCAGATGAGGAAGTGGTGATTTCACTACGTTAGGTGGGGTTTATGCAACCAGAGTTACAAAATCAACAATCTTATCAGCAGGTTCCGCAAACCAATGCGGCTCTTCCTGGTGTCTCTCAGCAGCCATCAGGGGCAATTGGTTCGGGACCAAATCCAACCGCGCCATCTCCAGATAAAACCCCTGACGACAAGAAGCAAAAAGGACCAATTAGCACCCAGAATACGCTGCTTTTCTCTGAGATGCGCGAAAATATGATCATCATGAGCGATGGCAGTTTTCGGGCGGTAGTGGAATGTGAATCGATCAACTTTGACCTGATGAGTTCACGCGAAAGAGAGGGAATTGAGTTCAGTTACCAAAACTTCATCAACTCTCTATATTTTCCGATTCAAGTTCTTATCCGTTCACGCCGCGTGGACATTGGTCCGTACCTGGACAGATTAGCTGAAATTCGCCGCAATCAAGACAATATGCTCCTCAACGTCCTAATGGACGATTATATGGATTTCATTGATATTCTGGCGCAAGAGGCAAACATTATGGATAAGAGTTTTTATGTTGTCGTTCCATATTATCCAGCTGGCGAGGAAAATGCCTTCAAACAACAGACTAAGGGATTGTTCAATAGCTTCTTTAGTGGGAAAAAAGAGGCAACCGTAACAAAAATTGACCAAGTCACCTACACCAAAGCCAAAGATGAAATTAAAAACCGCATTGATTCGGTTATGAATGGTCTATTCCAAATGGGCGTAAAAAGCTGGCAATTAAATACCAGGCAACTGGGTGAGCTGTTCTACACTTCATATAATCCCGATACGTCGTCGCGTGAATCACTGGAAGAAATTGACCCAAGCGAGCTTACGACCACTTACGTAACTAAGGGAACTGGTCCGTCACCGAGAGGAGGAAGGTCATAATGGCAAAGAAGAAATTAGATGCCGTTGATATTGCTGCTCAACAACGAGCACGAGAACAAGCCGAAGTCGAACAGGCCTTCTTAACTGGCGTTCGAACTCTGCGTGATTTTATCGCGCCAAGTAGTATTGAGCTTCATTCCGACCATTTCCGACTTGGCTCAAAATATGGCCGCACGATGTATGTTTATGGCTATCCTCGTCAAATCTACACCGGCTGGCTTAGCTCAATCATTAACATCGATGAAGTGCTGGATATTAGTATGTTTATTTATCCAGTTGATACGCAAATTGTCCTGAATAACCTGCGTAAAAAAGTTACTCAGCTGGAAGCAACCATGAATATAAACATGGAAAAGGGAAAGGTGCGTGACCCAGGTTTGGAGGCGGCTTTGCAAGACGCCGAAGAATTGCGCGATCAATTGCAGATTGGTGCCGAAAAGTTCTTCCGCTATGGCTTATATATTACGCTTTACGCCGACAGTTTGGACGAGCTAAACTTCATCCAGCATAAAATTGAAACTATTTTTGGTCAGCAATTGGTGTTCTCAAAAGTGGCTTCCAGTCAGCAGGAGCAGGGATTGAATAGCTCTATTCCACAATTGACCGATGAATTACAGATTCGCCGCAACATGAACACTGGCGCAATTTCAACCAGCTTTCCATTCACTTCAGCCGATTTAACGGATAATAAGGGCGTGCTTTACGGAATTAATATGCATAATAACGGCTTGGTGATTTTTGACAGATTCTCTCTGGAAAACGCCAATATGGTCGTGTTCGCTAAGTCTGGTGCTGGTAAATCATTTACCGTTAAGCTGGAAGCTTTGAGAAGTATGATGGTCGGGGCTGATATTGTGATTATTGACCCAGAAAATGAGTACCAAAAACTATGCGACGCGGTTGGTGGCAGTTATATTCGATTGAGTTTAAGCAGCGACACGAGAATCAATCCGTTTGATTTGCCGCGTGTTATTGACACTGATGAAGCAGATGACGCACTGCGAGCTAACTTAGTTACGCTACACGGACTACTCAGGCAAATGCTGGGCGGCGCAGGAGTAGGAGTTGGCGGGCAAGTCGTAGCAGGATTATCGCCAGCAGAAGAAGCTGATATTGATCAGGCATTGATCGACACGTACGCACGCGTTGGTATTACTTCGGATCCACTAACACACAATTCTACGCCACCGACGATTTCCGACTTATACGACACCTTGCTTCACATGGGCGGAACTGGTCCAAGCCTGGCTCAGCGACTTCGCAAGTTTACCTCTGGAACGTTTGCGGGAATATTCTCGCAACAGAGTAATATTGACATTAACAATAATATGGTTGTCTTTAACATTCGCGACTTGGAAGATGAGTTGCGACCGACGGCGATGTATATTGTTCTGAACCACATCTGGAATATTACGCGCACCGACCAGAGAAAGCGTATGTTGATTGTTGACGAGGCTTGGCAATTGATGAAATATGACGATTCTGCCAATTTCTTATTCTCGTTAGCCAAGCGCGCCCGCAAATATCAATTAGGCTTAACGACGATCACGCAGGACGTGGAAGACTTCGTTGGAAGTAAAATGGGGCGAGCAATCGTTTCCAACTCCTCGATGCAGCTACTTTTGAAACAGTCTGCCAGCGCCGTTGACGTTTTGGCGCAAGTGTTTAAATTGACAGATGAAGAGCAGAAACGACTAGCCAATTTCCCAGTTGGGCAAGGATTATTCTTTGCTGGACAAAATCACGTTCACATTCAAATTCAGGCTAGTGACACCGAATATAATTTGATCAATACAAATCCTGTATCACAACAAATAAAACCGTCAGATTCACCAGTCGGCGGCTACGGAGCGGTGTAGAAAAATAGCGAGAAAATATGGCACGAGTTGATTATACGACAGATTCCGAAACTGACAGCAGATTAAATCCTGCTGAGCAGGCTGAGTTTGATCAAATCGCAGCCGACGTTGATAGCGGATCGGAACTAAGCGATCGGGAAAGAGGCGCCATTAATGATCTTGAGTCTCAGTTTAATGATAATAATTCCGACCTTGACCCTAACCAAAATGATTCTGCCAGCGCTGCTGTTAATAACCAAGAATCTTCTGTTCCAGGCAACGGTTTTTATCAGCCGTCTGCGGGAAAAAAGAAAAGTCCAGTAACATTCAAGTCTTTACTGAAAAAACGCGGACCAATTGCAGCTATTGCTGGAATATTGGGACTGGGCGGTGGAATTATGGGAATATTCCTTAGTCCAGCAACAATGTTGCAAAATATAATGGAAAGCTTAACCTGGAAAAACGACTCCGCCACACCCGCTAAAATATCCAGAATCAAACAGGCTATGAACGGATTCCTGGATTCTAAAGATGGCCCAGGAATCTGTGCTAATAGCAGTAAGAAGATAAGATGTAGAACAGGAAAATTGTCCTATAAAGCACTAACGAAATTCAAGAAATCGGGAATTATTCCAGTCGATGCTGATGGCAATGAAATGAAGCTGAAGAAAACTGGTTATCCAGAAAAAAAACCAACACACTGGAAGGTGGAAGGATTAAACGATGGGAAACCTATTGAGTCGTCGAAATTAAAAGACGAATTACTAAAGAAAGAGAATCGTAAAATTGCCAGTAAAGTCTATGGCAGAACTGGCTTATTTAAAATGCGTTTCCGCGCCTGGACAGGAAAACATATAAGTAAGCTTTACGATAAATTCAAGCTTAAAAGAAATAGTGCAATTTCAAAAATTGACAAAAAACTCGGAGTAAAAGAAAAAGCAAATAAACTTAAAGAAAAATTACCAGGCTTTAACGACGACAAGGCTATCAGTGGAATCAATGAAAGAGTTACAAAATCAACAGAGAAACTAAAAAAAGGCGGGCTAGTATACGTCGCGGCAGCAGGAATATGCCTTGCGCTAAAACTTCCCAACATCATCGCATCAGGAGTAGCAGCGATTCAGTTAGTACCTTTATTAGGGCTAGTTATGGATGTAATATTATCTCCTGGTTCACAAGCTAAGGCTTCTGGACTCGACTCTAGTGGCAGTGGATTCTCTCAGGAAACAATGGAAACCATCGGCACTATGCTAACCGAAAGAGGAAAGATGAAAGGGTCCGATAACACTGAAGGATCGGCATTGGATTCTCCGTATTTACTATCAGCAATGGGCGTAAATAACAACAAGCCTGGAATTGCAAAAAACTACATTCCTGGATATTCAGTAGCTACAAATCCTATAGTTCGCACTCTCAATTCCGCCGAAGAGGCTAGCGAACCAGTGTGCAATTATATACTAAGTCCAGTTGCTATGTACACTTCTCAAATAGTAGATCTAACAATAGACGCTGCCGGGGCAGCCACTTTTGGATTAACATCATTAGCAAAGTGGATTGCAAAAAAGACATTAGCCACAGTGACCTCAGAACTGCTTAAGTATGCCGTTGGCGATACCGTAAAGGGAATCCTCAAAGAATTGGCAGTAAATATGCTTACATCAAATAATGCTCAATATAAGGATTTGGGTGATGCGCTTGGTGTTGGAGCGGCAGCATTCTTTGCAAGCGGATCTATGGGACAGATGTTACCGGGGCTTAAAATGAGCCAATTAGCAGAATTCAATGGAATCCAAATAGCAAATGAAGAGTTCCAAAAAGAAATGGATATAGCCTCATTAAGTCCATTTGATACGTCCAGTAGATATACATTCTTAGGTAGTATATTCCATAATATGGGCAATATGATGATAGCTAATGGGACTTATAACAAAACTCCAGTAGCAATGCTATCTAATATTCTCAGGCTACCTTCTATGGCACTATCTTATTCGTCCACTGCAAAAGCAGCAAGCGGTATGTATTCTGATAAATATTGCGGATATGCAAAAGACTTTTCTATGGGAAGTGGATCATCGGAAGATCCAGCCGTGAACATGGCAGGATTACCGTGTACTGGTATAACCAACAGCCAGGCAAACATGTCAGTAGAGGAAGCTATTCAAATTGCCGAAAATGAAGGATGGATACAGAAAGATATGGACATTCCAGATGGCGCAGATATATCCGATCTCATGAATAATGGATACATAGTTAAAGACACTCCTCTTCATGACTTTGTAGAAGACTGTGGAGATGCTAGCACCGGAAGCTATTGGTTTAGTAATGGCGGGTGTACAGCACCATCAGATTCAACACGTGTCGCAAAAATTACTGAAAAAACATATAAAGATGAAGAAGGGAAAGATATTACCAATGAGTCATTTGGAACTGAAAATTCCGCTAAGCAATACGACGACAGAAAGCTTTCCGCTATGTCAGTATTGCTAATTGACTTCCAAATCGCGCAATCGATCAATGGTGAAGATGACGAAGAAGACGCTCCTTCAACCACGACTAAAGCCCCAGATAATGGCGAGGCAGTTGGTGAGCCGCAATTAGAAGAAGCACAACAAGACGGATGGGGAGGCCATAGCAACGGAGAAATTCCAGATTCAGATTTACAAGCTCTATCTTTTTCATCAGAAAATAAGATGCACAAAAAAGCAGCTACAGCTATGGAAGAAATGAATAAAGCATATAAAGCCGATAACGGATCAGATTTAACCATTAATGAAGCATATCGAGATTGTGCAACACAAATTAGATACAGTAAAGAACTAGGATCAAGAGCGGCTCCAGCCCCTCCATGTATATCAAAACACGGTTGGGGTCTTGCTGCAGACATTAATGTTGGAGGTTTTGATTCTCCCGCATATAAATGGCTCGAGGCGAACGCACATAAATACGGCTACGTTAATCCGCCTTGGGCAAAGCCTGGCGGTAGTAAGCCTGAGCCGTGGCACTGGGAGTATGCAAGGAAGGTTTAAAATGAGTCATAATATTAGATACAAGGTAAACTATTTCACGCGCAAGAAATTATCTATTCTCATATATTTCATTACATCCGTCTCTATTGCGACACAGCCAATAGCAATAGCTACAGGATATCCAGACTCATATGTTACAAATGATATTCTCTGGTATAAAAGCGGGGAGGCTGATTGTGCTAACGCTGCAGGATCTGTGTCAGCTGAATTATCTAAAAATATCCCGTCGGACTGGGGGAAAATTTTTTCCGCAGCAGCAGAAAAGCACGGCGTTAATCCTAACTTTCTAGCAGCATTATACTTAACAGAACAGGGAAACACTTGGAAACCTCTTAATTCTCAGTGGGCATCATCACCAGTCGGCGCTAGTGGTCCTATGCAATTTATGCCGGGAACGTGGAGTGGTCACGCCGAAGACGGAGACGGCGACGGCAAGGCTGATATCATGAACCCCTACGATGCAGTTTTCGCAGCTGCAGATCTAATTAAAGATATGGGTACCGACAAGAACACTCCCCTAGGGGATATTGGCAGCCCATGGAAGCGGGAACCTATGACAATTCTATATGCAGCGGGTGCTTACAACTGGGGCGGAGGTAATATTCAAAACCACACGTCTGACTCCAGCCCCTTAACTGACGCTCCAACGGAAACTCAAAACTATCTTAAAAATATCTACGAACTATTTAACAGTGACTTCACAAAATCAGGTCACCCAAACTACAAGGATCCAACATCTACAGGAGAAGGCGGTAGTGGAAATAGCTCGACTAATGTGTCAAATTGCGCAAATAGTGGCGGCGTACATGCCGGAAGTATAGTAGAAACGGCAAAAGGACTGATAAATAAAGACAATCCAGGCACACCCTCACAGGCATATGAAGACGCTCGTGCCAAATATAATCCAGAAGCGGGTGGCGATATGACAGACTGTGGAAAATATGTCGCTACCGTTATGCGCGCCAGTGGAGCTGACCCAGACTACCCACCAGCAGGCACCAGCATCCAGAGAAATTATGTGATGAATTCACCAAAATATACCATCATAAATACTAAATCACCTAGCGACCTTCAGCCTGGTGATATATTAGTCCATAGTGGTGCAGGATCATACGGACACACAATGATATATATCGGAGATCAGGGTGACGGTAATGTCGCAGTAGAGGCATCTCTTGGAGACCATCCACCTAGGTATGCTAATATTGGTCGCGTACAGACTCAATTGGGATATTCAACTAACGTAGTAGCGAGGTTAAATAAATAATTATGTTCAATATTTTTACGCAATTAGATCGCAAAGTCAAAATAGCTATCGTCTCATTCGTAGCTCTATCTATCTCACTGATTATATACGCAGTTTATCTACTGCAATTCGATGCCACGATATATGTATATTCCATACCTGACAACTTGACGATGTCTTATGGTGACGTAAAAAACCAGCGAATTTCATCCAGGAAAGATATTAAAGTAAAACACGGTAACCATAAATTTACTTTCTCAGCTAACGGATTTGAAAGTTATACTACAGAAATAAATATTAGCAAAAACGAGAAGAAAAATATCATATTCGCCTTAGAACCTATTACAGATGAAGCTAAAAAAGAATATGCAAAAGACAAATACACTGATATCAAGGAGGGTATAGCTGGTAAAAAAGGTAAAGAAGCTACTCGTCAATTGGAAAACAAAAATCCTGCTATCAAATCTTTACCTATCCACGGCAGAGATTTTTATATATTTCCATGCGACAGATATCGATCCGGAGGAGATAAGACTATAGGAATATGTATAACAGTAACGGACTATTTTAATCGCTCTCAAATTGATGAGGCGTTTGCCAAGCTAAAAGAAAAGGGGATAAACCAAGAAGATTATGACATCAAAGTCAATAACCACATCTGGCCAACAGAGAAAGAAAAGTCTACAGGAGTTGTAGTTCAATGTAGAGGCTCGAATCCTGACTGGTGCTACACCTACAGAGATATTTAACTCTTAAGCGGCATAATAATGTGTGTATAATCAGGATTTTTTACCCGCTCGCGAATTACGCATGGCGACAATTTGCCATTGAACGAAAATACGATTTCATCCGCGTCAATAATATTCAAAACTTCCGTTAGATAGCGCGAATTAAGCGTTACTTGACCGTCTGCGGATATTTTGGCTGTTGCCTCTGAAGTATTCTCGCCAAGCTCAGACGCAATCGAATGAATAGAAAGCAGAGAATTTTCCTCTGATGCGGTAATTGTAATTCCACCACCAGATTCACGCGCGAATAACGCCGCAATCTTCGTAACTCGACTAAAATCAGACTTCTTAATAACAATCTCAGTTTCAGCAGTCGATGGAATTAATTGACGATAATCGGGAAATTTCCCGTCAATCAATCGACTAACAATTTCCATATCCCCCGTCTTAAAACAAACTTGAGAATCGTCAAAAAGAACCGTAATTTTCTTCTCATCGCCGACACTTTTACTGACTTCCGCCAGAGTAGAAGCGGGAATAATAGCCGACACTTCATTGTCTGACTTTATCAGACGCTTTTCTGCCAGCCTGTAGCCATCAGTAGCAGCCAGATACAATGACCCTTCATAATTATGCCAATAAACTCCCGTGAGCACCGCTCGCGTAACGTCAGAACTAACAGCCAACTTTGTTTGGACTATGGCTTTCTTAAGATCCTCAACGTCAATTTCATATTGCATAGCGGCCTTTTCATCAATTGTAGGCAGCTCAGGATATTCGTCAGCCACCACACCATTGATAACTGATGAGAATTTTCCTGAAGTTATATGCAAATGCTCGTTTTTAGTTTCAAGTTCCACCGGGCCGCTTGGCAAGTTCGTGATGAACTCGGACACCAATCGGGCGGGGATTGTAATAGATCCATGATCTTCAATTTTCGCACCAATGTATTGAGTGGAAGCAATTTCCAAATTTGTTCCAGCAATCAATAATCTTCCTCCGTCAGTACGTAATAAAATATTATTCAATATCGGCAGTTCATTACGACTTGATGCGATATCTTTGATTAGATTAAGTGCTTTTGCAAGTTTTTCTTGGGTGACTGATACTTTCATTATACTTTCCTTAATTTTTTAATTAGTCTTAACAGTAATAGGTGCTGTGGAAACTGGGTAAAAAATGTGTTCAAACAGGGGTGAAGTGGTGATAGAATAGGTGGAAAACTCTGTGTGCTATTTGTGGACTTTATAGTGGATATTTGCGTATTATTCCACCGCTCGCCGACTTGTCGATTTATTTCCACAGATCTGTGTGTTGGTAAGTCGCCGCAAAAACACAACATCTGCACAGCTTTTCCACAATTAATGAACATATAATTTATCCTTAATATCGTTAATCTGCTCGCGAATACTGACATTAGTAAGACTTTCTTTAGTAATCTTTTCAATTGAATGCATAGCGGTCGTGTGGTCTTTTCGTCCAAGCTCTTGGGCAATTTTCGGAAAACTCATTTTCAGTTCGCTACGCAGAAGGAACATCGCAATTTGTCTTGGCATCGCGATAAATTTATCTCGCCTGGATGAACACATATCTTTTACATCAATATTATAATAGCGCGCCGTCTTATCAATTATCTGTTTGGCGGTTATATGTTGTGGTCTATTGCGTTTAATATCTCCCAAAATTCCTTCAGCTGCCGCTAAATCAGGAGTGAAATTCTGCATTTCCGCATAAGCAAGCAGTCGATTCAAAGCGCCTTCCAGTTCGCGAATGTTTGTCTTAAAGTTGGTCGCCAGATATTCTACGACATCGGAATCTAGTTCAGTGTTGCTGAGTTCGGCTTTTGCTTTAACGATAGCGCAACGAGTTTCATAATCGGGCATCTGAATATCAATTGCCATACCCCATTCAAATCGACTACGCAAACGATCGGTTAGAGTAGGAATACTTTTTGGCGGTTTGTCTGAGCTAATAATAATTTGCTTATTGTTCTGATGAAGATCGTTAAATGTATGGAAAAATTCGTCCTGAGTTTTTTCTTTCCCAGCGATAAATTGCATATCATCGACAATTAAGACATCGACATTGCGATATTTATCAGAAAAACCTTTTTTCTTGAAACGAATAGAATCCAGAAACTCATTAACAAACGTTTCTGTAGTAATGTAAAGCACTCGCGCCGAAGATTGTTTTTTAACTATCTCGTTACCAACAGCTTGCATTAAGTGAGTTTTACCAAGTCCAGAGCCTCCGTAAAGATAGAGCGGATTATATTTTTCTCCTGGATGTGCGGCGACTGCTTGGCAGGCGGCATAGGCCAAATCGTTACTTGAGCCAACGATGAAGTTGTCAAAGGTATACCTGGGGTTAAGATTGCTAGAATGAGATTTCCTCGATGGTAAAATCAGCGGCTTTGCTGGTTCTTTTTGTCCACTTTTATCAACTTCACGATTAACGCGCGGTTTTTTATTGCTAGATTCGACGTTATAAGAAATAGACGGAGCATTGATGCCGTTGTGAGCCAAGGCTTCTAATATTTGCGGGTGAAATCGCTTTTCAAGTTGAGTTCTAGCAAAAATATTCGGCGCAATTATAAGAACTTCTTTTTCGGAGATTATTTCCAATTTGGTATTTTTAAACCACGCAGTAAACGATGAAGACGATACAGTTACTTCAATCTCACCTAAAACACCCTGCCAAACCGCATGACTATCCACGAAAATTACTCCCTCAAATTCTGTTTAACTGTCTTTACTATAGCAAATAAGGGGAGTTTTCCACAAGTATAAACGGAGTAGAAAGGTTACTATTCAAAACAGGGGTGGAGTTTTCCACAATTAAAATTCTCATCTGTTAAAATTGTGGAAAAATATATGTCGATAGTGGAAAAGTTATTGTCGACTTGCAAAAAGTACTGAAAGAATATATACTATTCATTGATATGCCAAAGCGAACATTTCAACCACACACCCGACACCGCGCAAAGACGCACGGTTTTAGGGCACGAGTTTCTACCAAGGCTGGTAGGATGGTTTTGAAGCGCCGCCGCCTAAAGGGTCGCGCTAAAATTGCTATTTAATTGATAGCTAAAAATTATCCCGTCGATGAAGGCGGGATTTTTTGATATAATTGTAAAATATGTTACAACAATGTAATCGGTTTCATGGTCATGGCAGTCTTAAGTTTGTCTATAAAAATGGGCAGGCGGTTCGTTCGTCTATAGCCACGATAAAATACGTAAAAAATCCGTATCGAAATCACAACAGGTTTGCGGTTGTTGTTAGTAAAAAAGTCCTAAAATCAGCGGTGCGTCGGAATCGTATACGTCGACGTGTTTATGAAATTATTCGCCTGGAGCTGCCTAATATGAAAAATGACCAAGACGTGGCTGTTATTATATTTTCGGCGGAAGTTTTATCGATGCCACATAAAGATCTAAAACAGACAATAAAGAATCTTTTCTCTCAAGCTCAACTGTATAAATAGGCGCTTTTTTGCTATAATCAAGACATGAGTTTTTTTGATGAGTTTATTGTTCGACCGATTTTAAATTTGCTAATGGCTATTTATAGTCTGATTCCGGATTTTGGTGTTAGCGTCATTATCTTTACGATTATTGTAAGACTTTTACTTTGGCCGCTAATTAAGAAGCAGCTTCATCAAGCAAAGGCAATGCGTAAAATGCAGCCAGAGCTAGTGAAAATCAAAAAACAGTACGCGAAAAATCCACAAATGCGCAACCTAGCGATGGTGGAGCTTTATAAAAAACACAACGTCAGTGCCTTTGGTTCAATTGGCGTTATGATTATTCAGTTACCAATTTTGATTGCGATGTATCGAGTGGTGCAGATTTTCGTTTCTAGCCGCGCCGACTTAGGAAAATATGTTTATGATTTTATGAAAAATCTGCCGGTTGCTAATAATTTAGTAAATAATCCAGATCAATTTAATCAGAATTTCCTGGGAATTATAGATTTGACACAACACGCGATATCAAAGAATGGAATTGTTGTTGGCTTGGTTATTTTGGCGGCAGTTGCGGCATATTTGCAATATTTAACTTCAAAACAATTGTCGCCTCAATCTGACAGCAATCGTAAATTGCGAGACATTTTAGCTGAGGCTGGCGATGGAAAAGAGGCAGACCAGGCAGAAGTAAATGCTATTATGACGCGAAAAATGATGAAATTTATGCCAGTAATGATGTTCTTTGTGATTGTGTATTTGCCGGCGGCTTTGGCGCTTTATTTGACAACAGCTAGCGCCGTGGGATATCTCCAGAATTATATTATCTTTAAGCAAGACTCTAAAGAAATGCAAGAAATTGCAGATAAAAAATCATCTCAAAAATCTAAAGCATCGACAAAAATCGACAAACGTGTTAAAAAGGCTACAGAGGCCAGGGTAACTCGGATCAAGGCTAAGGATTAAGGAGGATTTATGGACCAAATTGAAACGGTTGAATTTGTAAAAAAATATTTAGAGGATTTGCTAACGTTCTTTGACTTGAATCTGGAAGTTTCAGTAAAAATCGAAGATGGAATTGTTGTAGCTTCAATTCCACATAGCGAGCGAAGTAGTATTTTAATTGGTAGAAATGCGGAAACATTGCGTAGTATTCAGAACCTTTTGTCGACAGCTCTTCATCATAAAGAAGCGTCAACTGTTCGAGTTAATTTGGACATTGCGGACTATAAAAAGCAGCACGCTGAAAAAATTGCTGAAAAGGCACGCGGTTGGATTGAGGAAGTTCGACGAACTGGCGAGTCAAAGGTAGTGGATTTGAATGCTGCTGATCGCTGGACGGTGCATCACTTGGCTGGTGAATATAGCGATATTGATACGCATTCTGAGGGTGAAGGTCGCGAACGACGTCTGATTATTAGCCAGAAGAGTTCTTAGTGTCTTTAAAGACTATTCTGGAGTACAGAACGTAATTCCAAACGAGGCTGACTGCCGTGGCGGCTAGCTTGCTAATTAATAGAGCAAGTGATTTGTTCAGTCCAAAGTTTATGAATATAGGTGTAATAATAGCGATAATAATTGTCTGAATTACCCATAAACCAAATAGTGTAACTGCGGCGAATAAAAGAAATTGTTTTTTCAAGTTTTGGGATGTTGACTTGAAAGTATATTTTTTATTTGCAAAAAATGAGAACAAAAAGGCAACGAATGTTGATATAAAATTAGCAAACTCTTTTGGGATATTTAAGAAGATTGTTAGACTAAAAAGTATGCCAAAATCTAGCACTGTATTAGTACTGCCAACGATAAGAAATCTGAATTTATCGGCGTGTTTTTTTAATATTTCCTGCATGATACTCCTCTATTAAATATAATGGTCTGTTTTTTGTCTCGATAAATATCCGTCCTACGTATTCACCAATTATACCTAGGGATAATAACTGAACTCCGCCGAGGAATAAGATAACTGCCATTAAGGAAGAATAGCCAGCTCCGGTGGAAACTCCGAACAAAGGGCGAACTAAAAGATAAATAATCCAGACAAAAGCAATGAACGAAATGATGAATCCAAAAATAGTTGCCATTCGTAGTGGTGCAGTAGTAAAGCTGGTAATTCCGTCGATTGCCAAGTTAAGTAGTTTCCGGTAATTCCACTTGGTTTGACCAGCCAATCTGGGGTTGCGATTATAAAATATCTCTTTTTTCTTATATCCAATCCAGCTGAAAATTGCTTTTGTATTGCGCTGAGATTCGCGGAATTTTTGCAAAGCCTCAATGCATCGGCGATCTAACAAGCGAAAATCTCCAGTGTCAACTTGAATGGGGATGTTGGTCGATTTTTGCAGTATTCTGTAATACCATTGGCTGGTTTTTTTCTTCAGCCAGGTTTCGCCTTGTCGATTGTTGCGGCGAGCATAGACGTCATCGTAACCATCTTCCCAATACGAAATCATTTCCTGTATGAGCTCTGGCGGGTCTTGCAAATCTGCATCGATAATCACCAGAGCGTCACTTTTTACGTGGTCAATTCCAGCTATCATGGCAATTTCCTTACCGAAGTTTCGCGATAGATTTATATAGCTAATTCGAGAATCTTTTTTCGATTGCTCGGTTATGATTGAAAAGGATTTATCGGTGCTGCCGTCGTTTATGAAGAGAAATTCGAATTGATGATTGGGCGTATTTTTTGTAAATTCGTCCAAGCGCTTAAATAATTGCGGCAAAACAGATTCTTCATTGTAGACTGGGATGAGAAGGGTGATGGTTTTCATGGTATTAAATATATTATTTTATTCTGAAAAAATGCTTAAATTTTAATAATCCAGTTTGATTTGGCAGCGGTCCATCGTGGATAATATTACGAATATAGTCGACGGAAACCTTACGATTTTTTTGGATATGAAGACGTTTTTTATAAGCTGCTGGTTTGTGAATAATTGATGCTAAAGCACCCTTGAATGCAGGCCAACCGTTGCCGTGACGAATTGCGCTAGCAAAAATCAACCAATATGTCAATAAAAATCGTATACCAATATACCAAAATAATTTACCCGGAACATTTTTAATGAAGACTAACGGCAAGTTTTTGAAAGTATTATAGACAGCTAATCCGGGAACTTTTTTACTGCTAGCGCCGACTTTATGATAAGCGACAGCCTTGGGTGTGAAGCGAACTTTCCAACCGGCTAATTGCGCTCGGAAGCTTAAGTCGACATCTTCATAGTACATGAAGAAATCTTCATCAAACATGTCTATATCATCAAAGATTTTTGCACGATAAATAGCCCCGCCGCCAGTCGCACCAAATACTTCTCCAGGCTTAGTTGGCGCGTTTTTTATTAATTCATCACGGTTTCTTGGTCCAGGAAGTCCCCACGTTGTGTAAAAATCTCCAGTTGTGTCGAGAGTCTTGCTATTGCGTCTTTGTAGAATTCCAGTAGCAATTCCGCATTCTGGGTATTTTGATAATTGATAAATGAGAGATTCACACCAGTTTTTATCAGCTATCGCATCCGGATTAAGTACTCCAATATATTCAAAGTTGTTTTTTAGGGTGTAGATTAATCCTGTATTAATTCCTCCCGCGAATCCTAGATTGTCTGAGTTTTTGAGCAAAATAATCTTTTCTTTTTTATGCGACGATATATATTCTTCAAATACGGCAACAGAATTGTCGCTACTATTATTATCTACTATAACAATAGTAGGTTTTAAGGTTTGTTTTATTAATGAATCAACACACTCTATGGCGTCGTCGGATCCGTTCCAATTAAGAACTATAATTGCAAGTCTATTCATAATGTTCTTTTTGTATTGTATAATAGGTGATGTATATTATGAAGTGGCTAGAGGTTTTTAATAGAAAAAACAGGATTCTCTTAAGAGAATTAGTTATTACGGATTTTAAATTGAGATATCAGGGCTCTGCTCTCGGATATGTATGGAGTGTTCTTAAGCCGCTTTTTCTATTTTCGATATTGTATGTAGTTTTTGATAAATTTTTAGGAGTAGGAAGGAATATAGAACATTTTCCAGTGTATTTATTGCTGGGGATAATTTTATGGAACTTCTTCGTAGAAGCAACTAATCAAGGACTAAACTCTATAGTAGGTCGAGGTGACCTACTTAGAAAGATTAATTTTCCTAAATATATTGTTGTAATTTCTGGCACTGTATCCTCATTGATAAATTTACTATTTAATATGATAGTGGTGCTTTTATTTGTGTTAGTAAATGGGGTTCAATTATCATGGATGTCGTTATTAATCGTACCGTTAATAATTGAACTGTATATATTTGCTTTAGGGGTGGCTTTTTTCTTGTCCGCTCTTAATGTTAAGTCGCGAGATACTGGATATCTATGGGAGGTATTTACTCAGGCTGCATTTTACGCCACCCCTGTTATTTATCCAATGCAGATGGTTTCACAGAAGAGTAATTTTGCTGTTGATCTGTTATTTCTTAATCCTGTTGCACAAATTATTCAAGATAGTAGATATGTGCTTATAACTAAAGATACGATGATTATGTGGAATAGATTAAGCCCGCTAATGATGTCTGTACCGTTTTTAGCTATAGCTATAATGGTTCTGTTTGCAGTTTGGTATTTTAAGAAGCAGTCAAAGACATTTGCGGAGGAGATTTAGGATATATGAAGGATGTAGTTATAGAAGTTAACTCTCTTACTAAGACTTTTAAGATACCAACAGAGTCTAGCAACGGGATTAAACAGAAGACTATTAATTATATTAAAGGCAAAAAAGGCTACAGGGAATTTACGCCATTAAAAAATATATCTTTTGATATTAAAAAAGGTGAATTTTTTGGAATAGTGGGTAAAAATGGTTCAGGTAAGAGTACTCTATTGAAGTCTATAGCTCAAATCTATTCTCCGACGGAGGGTTCAGTACGAGTAAATGGATCTCTTGTCCCATTTATCGAGCTGGGTGTTGGTTTTAATCCAGAATTAACAGGTAGAGAAAATGTATTTTTAAATGGAGCTTTACTGGGATTTAGCCATAAAGAGATGGAGCTGATGTATGATGATATTGTTGAATTCTCTGAGTTGGCAGATTTTATGGAAGAGAAGCTTAAGAATTACTCATCAGGGATGCAGGTTAGGCTAGCTTTCTCTGTAGCCATTAAAGCTCGTGGCGATATTTTAATGCTTGATGAAGTGCTGGCTGTCGGGGACGCGGCTTTTCAGCAGAAGTGTTTTGATTATTTTGAAAAAGTTAAACGTAGTAATCAGACTGTGGTTTTTGTGACGCATGATATGAACGCCGTGCGCAGATTTTGCTCGAGAGCTATGTATATAGAAAATGGAACGATAAAACATATTGGATCACCTCAGGAAATTGCCGATATATATACGGAGGTTAATATGGATGCGGTTACTAGTGTAGAAGAAGAATCTCATGACGATTCAGTTAGCATGTCTGTTGATATACCTAGTAAAAAAAATTTTACGCAAGAAGACTCGATTGATATTGGCGTAACTGTAGATGGTATTACTGAAGATGTTTTTGTGAATATATCCTTTGTGTACGGAGGGTTTGTATTTGCTGATCGCAACTGTAGAGATACTCCCAGTGACTTCATACAAAACAATAGGAGGATTAATTTCAACCAGAGTTTGGATGGCTTTAATCCTGGCAAATATGATATTCATATGTCATTACACCGTAGGGCTGATGATGGCATAATTAAACATTTGCCACGAGCATTTTCGTTTATTATTACAGGTAAGGATGATTTTCGTGATGGTCCAATGAGAATAATGGGAAAGTGGAGTGTAAAGAAGAGGGGATAAAATCAGATGAAAAATAAGATTATAAAGAGTGCTAAATTTGTTGTTAGAGCAACATTACATCCGTCGTACGGCAGTGAACAAGTAAAGTTGTTTCGCGATCGTAGATCTATTAATAAGAAACGATATGAAGATTATATTAAATGGTTTGATAAGCATAAAGTCACCGATGGGCAACTTGAACTGCAAAGAAAATACTCCAAGGAGTTTAAGCAGCGTCCATTGATTAGTATTTTGTTGCCGACATATAATACAAATCCAGTATATCTGCGTAGCTGTATTGATTCTGTTCTATCTCAGAGTTACGACAACTGGGAGTTGTGTATTTCTGATGATAATTCTACTAGCGATCAAACAAAGAGTGTTATAAATGAATATGTAGAAAAGTATAATAATATTAAGGCTACATTTCGTAAAGAAAATGGTCATATATCAAAGTCATCTAATACAGCTCTTTCAATGGCTAAGGGTGACTATATATCATTACTCGATCATGATGACATTTTACCTCCCAACGCCTTGTTTGAAGTGGTTGATGTTATAAATAAAAATCCTGACGTAGATCTTATTTATACGGATGAAGACAAGATCGATAGTGACGGTATTCATATAGAACCATTTTTTAAACCTGACTGGAGTCCTGATTTTATGAATTCATGCAACATGGTAACGCATTTTGCTACCATAAAAGCAGGTGTAATTAGAAGTGTTAATGGATTTACCGTCGGAACACATGGCGCGCAAGATTGGGATTTATTTTTGAAGATTTCTGCTAAAACTAATAATATTTATCATATTCCGAAAATTTTATATCATTGGCGTAAATCTGAGACATCTACTGCTATGAATGCTGATAGTAAACCATATGCTTATATAAATCAAAAGAATGTCCTTCGTAGTAGTGTGAGACAAAGAAGAGAAAATGCTTATATAGATTCTCATGTTGCGTTAGGATTTTGGCGTAAAAAATATGTAATTCCGACAAACCCGTTGGTATCAATTATCATACCAACCAAGGATAATTTTAGATATATAAAAAAATGCATAGATTCAATTATTGAAAATACTTCGTATCCATATTTTGAAATAATAATTGTAGATACGGGATCTACAGATTCTCGAGTAAATGATTTTTATGAAAAATTGATAGATAATAATGGCAATGTGCATGTTATTAAATACAAGAAGAAATTCAATTTTTCAGATGCATGTAACTATGGTGCAAATAATTCTAGTGGAGAATATCTGCTATTCCTTAATAATGACACGGAGGTTATTACTCACGACTGGATTCAGTCATTGCTTGAGCATGCTCAGCGTCCAGAAATAGGGATGGTTGGACCTAAGCTTATATTTGAAGATAGGACAATACAGCATGCTGGAATAGTCTTATCTGAAAGAGATATTGCATTCCATCCGTTTTATGGTCAGGATGAGCGTACAGATATATTTACGTATATTTATACCGCCAATATTCGTAACGTATCGGCAGTAACTGGTGCTTGTTGTATGATTAGTCGTGATAAGTTCAACAAGGTGGGCGGGTTTGATAATAAACTTCGTATAACGTATAACGATGTAGATCTTAACCTTAAGTTACGCAAAGAAGGCTATTATAATGTCTACACTCCATACGCGGAGTTATTCCATTATGAATCTAAGAGTGTTGGCCGCATAAACACGAGTGAGAGAGACACTAGAGAACTAGAGAGTGCTCAAAAAGAGATGCGTAAGAGATGGGGTGAATACTTGAAGAGGGATCCATTCTATAATGATAATTTTGAGCAATTTGGTCCGGGTTATAGGTTACCCGAATAACGTTAACTATTAATTATAAATAACCGCGATAGTAAGTTGTACTGCCGCGGTTATTTATATTATTTACGATGTAAAGATATACAAGTTATTATACTTAGTATATTCCTGATGATGTAGATATGTGGCTAGCCCATGATTGTTGACCGTCGCCCCATCCATGTACTTCGACGGTGTTATTGGTTGTACCTCTGTATTTGACATAATAGATGGTGTCTTTTCCTCTCCCTTGTAGGTCGGCTGCTACTATGTCATTCGATCCTATTACATAGCCAGATTCTGGGTAATTACTTGCGGTGTGACGTACCCAGTTTTTTAATGAAGAATCCCACACGTGAAATTCGATAAGACCGCTCGTAGTATTGTCGTATTTAACATATATGAATTCATCTTTTTTATCTCCATCAAGATCTGCCGCAATAACTCTTCCTGTGTTCATGCTAGCTGAAGGGTGGCTTGTTGCTGTGTGTCTAAACCAACTAGTTCCATTATTATTCCAACCATGCACTTCAATCATGCCAGAATTAGTCTGTTCGTAATTAATCAGATAATATTCGTCATTCCCATCACCATCAGTATCTGCTGTTATAACTTCAGAAAATAGCGGATCAATAGGTCCGGCAGATGTTGCAGTGTGAGCTAGCCAACGCAATCCATCTTGAGTCCACGTATGAAACTCTACTCTACCACTTGCGGTTCCATTGTAATCAACCTTTGTTAATACGGTATTTTTGCTATTAACCTTCCTTGATATAACCTTGCTATACTGCTGATTAAAGGTGTATGAGTTTGTCGCTGTATGCTGAGACCATGCCTGTAAGTTACTATTGGCCCATGTATGCATTTCGGCACATTTACTGCCAGTATTATTAGGGACGGATATAGTTAAGGTATCATTATTTCCATTTATCCTAGTTGGTATAATTCTAGCGCCAGTTTCTACATTAGGTATATTCTGTCCGTTTTTGCAAGAGAATGAACTGCTTGATCTAGTATCTCCAAACCAGTCTGTAAAGTAATTATAAAAGTTACGATTACCATAGGCGCTACACCCATCACCTACGCCATACCCAGATGACATAGCAGCGGCATTTGGTTGATATGGTGTATAGCTATAAAGAGCGGCGGTTGTCCAATTCTGAATATTTATATTAGACCCTCCGCAAGCAGCATTTGGGCTCCATTGAACGAAATTTATGCCTGTTGTATATGGTGAAAACCAATTAGGATTACGTGTTATTATGTAGTGAAAGTGTTTCGCTGCCCATTCTAGCTGGTTTTCTAGACCAAAATATTTACTATCACACTCGGCAGTGTCTGGACATCCATAGCCAGTTGCGCTTTTGAATTGCCCACGAGTTGGCCACGTGTCAGTAACTAGGGCTTGCTCTTTTTGGAGCAAAACTATTAAAAGCTGTGGGTTTACATGATATTTTTGAGAGATATCAAAGATTAATTGAGCAGCGCTTCTCCCGTCTTTTGTTTTATAATCACGGAGACAGGTATATGGAGGGCTATGCCACCCTTTCGATGCGGCATACTGAGCGCGAGTTATATCAGGTCTTCCAAACTCACTGGCTGGTTTGGCGCCATTTGTATCACATTGGGGAACTTTACTATTTAAAAATGACTGAATTTGGCTCGCACTCATGGATCCGTAATTTGTTGCTACGGCATCATCCATAATATTGCCTGGGTCAAAATCATTTAATACTGCAGATGCTGGCGTAGAAGATAATATCACCCCTAAGCATATTGACGTAAGTATGCCTAATTTTAATATTAATTTCTTCATATAGTTATTTCTCCTTCAGTATCTCCAGTAACGTTGTTGTCTTCGTAGTGAATGTTTATTGTCCATTTTCCAGGTGACAATTGAGATAACGGAACGTTAAATCCTTTACAGCTAGACGTACTTGGCCCAGCCTGCAGCTCTACGCTATTGGAGTACGTTTGTCCGCTAGTATTGTGCATTGATAACGTACATCTTCCGCTTGATGATATAGTTTGGATCAAACTACGGATATAAAGAGTGTTTGAATCTTTATCGACTGTTGTAGTTGTTATACTTACTCCAACTGTTGGTTTTTTTCCGTTGGATGATGGAGTCGGTTCTGGCGAAGGATCGCTTCCTTGTAGTGTTTTAGATTTTTGACCTGACGACTCTTTCCCTGACTTATTGGATGCATCATTTAATGATCTTTTTTTTATGTCTTGACCAGCTGTTTTCTGTTCCTCGGTGACCGTGTTAAATTGATTCTGGATGAAGGGCCAGAACTTAAATTTATAGGAAATTAAGCCATAGCCTGTTATAGACAATAGTATAGCAGCTATCAGAATCAATACTTTATTCTTTTTATTTTGTTTTTTCTGTATTTTCATAATTGTTACCTAATCAACACTACTATAGCAGATATGGATAAAACGGTAAAGCTTTAAAAAGTTCTTTTATAGAATAAAATATCTCCATTATGTACAGTGACTTTATCGATTAGTTCATAGCAAGGTAGCTGTACTGGCGTCGTAGATAACACACGAGTAACAGATTTTCCTATATGATTACTACAACTCAATTTTGCAATAAATACATCCGGCTGAATAAGTACGAGATCTTTATCTATGGTATCAGATAGAAGTATATGTGCATACCTGTTATAAATTGTCTTATCTTTTGATACTTTTGACCAGAAATCTTTATCAGGGTAAGTATTGACTCCCGTAATTGATTTTCTATTTGCCATTTGAGGGAAATTTTCTAGCACGCTTGTGCCAGATAGCCCCCATGTGTCGTCACTAGACGAGGTAGAGATAATCTTTTTGGTTATAATATTATCGTTATATCCGCTTCCTAGACCTCTATATAACGGCTGTATAGTTATTGTCGACATAATACATAAAGAAGAAAGCACTAACAGCCCGAGTTTTTCCTTTTTTATAAATATAAGGGCTAGTCCACCAGAAAGGCTTATTGCGGCTAATAATAATACGCGAAGATCTCCGGCAAAGTTACGATTGAATTTTACGACATATACGATGGTGCAGACGTAAATAATAATCACCATTGTTGAATATAGATATGGTAAATAGCGATATTGTGATGAAAATTTTATAGTATTGGCAAGCGTGTATATTAATGAAAAGATTCCTATAAAACCTAATCCAAGCTGCAATCTTGTTATCGGTACGAGATGCATCATGAAAGGTTTTGCTATTGAAGAGAATCCTGGAATAAATAAATGAGATATGAATATTAAGCAGGAAACAAAAATAGCAACTCCAACCCAATCTATAGTTTTATTTTTACGCCATTTGCTATATAAAATAAACAGTATAGGAATGATAAATGCAAAAGGCGTAATGATAAACGCAGACATTTCACTTTGATTAATGGATCCTTTACTTGGATCTATCGATGAAATGGATGCGTCATCCATAAGTCGGTATTGACTATAGCCAGTGAGACCGATTAGATCAGCCTGCGATGGAGCTCCCGAATGTACGAATCGTGCCCCGGGATAATCTGTACCAGAAATGGCTTGTACGGCATCTATTCTGGTGATTAAAAATATACCAACTATGCTGATCGCTGCTATAGCAGATCCTACTATGAATGCTGTATTTACGTATAGTATTTTTCGCAATTTTTTGGGTGTTTTTCTCCAAGTATTTATATAATAACCAATCGCCACTAGAAATACAGTGATGACAACAGGTATCTGAAAGGCTGGGTATAGCAGTAGAGCGAAGCTTACCATTGAATAAGTTAATAAAAGTGATAGTGTGAGTTTCGATATTATATCACCATGTTTATATCTCTTTAAAAAAGACAAAGATTTATTTTCTATTAATTTCATTATTAATAGCAGTATGACAATTCCCCAGACGATACTCATTATAGTAATGGTTTGGTACCACCAGAATATAAAAGGGGCAAAAGAGCCTATGATAGCGATAGACCCCGACAGTACGTATTTATTGGGAAGAAATTTTAACGATAGAAAGTATATACTTAATAGCAATGATGCTAATAATAGCCACCACTTAAAGGCAAAAGCAAACTCGAAAGGAATTATTAAAAAGGCAAGATTTTGAGATCGGAATACTGTTGACCATTCTTTATATGGAGCATCGGACACAAGGCTCATATTCTTGCCAGAATTGCCAAAGTTCTTGTTTATTAGTGGATACCCAGCTTCTTTTTGTGCAATTGTGAATTGTGTAACGACTAGCCACTCGTCGCTGCGAATAGGTCGAGCTTCGCCTGATATGAGATTAGATGATTTGCCATTAAGGAAAGAATCATAATATAAGCCAAATGAAGATCCAGATATCTTAAATCCTGTCGCAAAAATTAGACAAAAGATAATAGTAGACGGGAAAATCCATTTTTTATACGAATCGTCTTTTAATTTTGTAAAAATAGAACGTAGAACTTGCATAACATTTATTAGTATACAGTAAAAATAGCAAGTATAAAGATTGTGTTTTTTGAGAACAAGTCTAAAAAACGAAAAATAAAAAATGAGTAATGTGCTATAATTGTTGAAGGTAGTAAGAGTATAAGGAGGCTACGTAATGATAAATATTGCATCACCCGTTATAGAGGAAGAGGAGCGTCGGGCAGTAAATGAAGTTATAGAGTCAGGTATGTTGGCTCAGGGTCCGAAAGTCGCCGAACTTGAAGAAAGTTGGGCTAAATATTGTGGAGTGAAACATGCTTTAGCTGTAAATAGCGGTACGGCTGCTATTCACTGTGCTTTATATGCTGCGGGAGTTGGCGAAGGCGATGAAGTTATCACTACGCCATACAGCTTTATTGCTACGATCAACCCTATACTAATGTTGGGTGCTCGACCAGTTCTTGTAGACATAGATGAGGAGACATTTAATATTGATGTTTCAAAAATAGAAGCAGCTATTACAGATAAGACTAAGGCTATAATTCCAGTTGATTTGTATGGTCAGCCTTGCGATTGGAAGGAGTTGCGAGAAATTGCAGATAAGCACGAACTAAAAATTATTGAAGATGCATGTCAGGCAATTGGTGCAGAATATGACGGCGTGAAAACTGGTGCCTTGGGTGATTTTGGATGTTTTTCACTGTATGCTACAAAGAATATTATGTGTGGTGAGGGTGGCGTTGTTACCACCAATAGCGATGATGCTGTGGCTGCTATTCGCTCATTCAGGCAGCACGGAATGACTTCATCTTACGAGTACGCTGATTTGGGATATAACTATCGTATGTCAGACTTGCACGGTGCTATCGCCGTTGAGCAATTAAAGAAAGTAGAAGACTTTACGAATAGGCGACAGCATAACGCTAATATGTTAAATGAAGCGTTGGCTGGAATTGAAAAGATAGTCCTACCGAAGATTGCAAGCAACAGAAATCACGTATATCACCAATATACTATTTTACTAGATAAGAGTATACGAAGAGATGATTTTATAGCTAAATTAAGAGAAAAAGGAGTTGGTACTGGAGTTTATTATCCAAAACCGTTGCACGTATATCCACATATTTCAAAACTTGGGTATAAAGTGGGAGATTTTCCTGTTGCCGAAGATTTGGCTGCAAGAGTTGTGTCTTTGCCTGTTCATCCAAAAGTTACAGATGCTGATATTGAAGTGATTGCTAGCGCAATTAAGGAAGCCGTAAATGACTAATAATAAAGAAGGCAAAATAAGGGTTGCTGTCATTGGTACTGGAAATATGGGACGCAATCATGTGCGTAATTATTTCATGCTTCCAGAGTCTGAACTAGTGGCAATAGCAGACGTTAATCCAGCTGCAAAATCGTTAGCTGACGAATACAAAACAAAATTCTTTACTGATTACAAGGAAATGCTTGAGAAAGTTCATCCAGATGCCGTGTCTGTGGTTGTGCCTACTCCATTTCATCTTGAAGTTGCAACTGAGGTGATGTCTCGAGGTATTAATTGTATGCTTGAAAAACCAATTGCATCTTCGGTAGAAGAGGCTGATAAACTAATTGCTTGTGCTGAGAAAAATAAAGTTACGTTTACAGTTGGTCATATAGAGAGGTTTAATCCAGTCATTAAGAAGTTGAAACAGATGATCGATGATAATGCTATAGGTGACATAACATCGGTAGTATGTAAGCGTGTTGGTGGTTTTCCTGCTGTTGAGCCAAAAACGGATGTAATTATTGACCTTGCAGTTCATGACGTTGATATAGTTAATTATCTATTGGGACAAAAACCTAAAGCTATTCATAGTCATGGATCGCGTACTCGTCATAGTAAAAAAATTGATTCAGCAGAAATATTAATGGATTGCGGTAGAGCGTCAGGATTTATTCAGGCTAATTGGCTGACTCCAGTAAAAATTCGCACCATTGCACTGACTGGATCGTTAGGTTATCTAGAGGCTAATTATATAACACAGGAACTTACATATTATAAACATAATATGAAAGAGATTCAGAAGGATGGATTTACTGAATTTGTTTTGCAGGTTGGTGATCCAGAAAAGCGTGTGATAAAAGTTGATTTTGAAGAGCCTTTAGCTGCTGAATTGAAAGCTTTTATGGCTAAATCTATGGGCAGGACGGCATCAATTGTTGATCCAGTAGATGCGCGCGAAGCGTTAAAAATATCATTAGAGGCTGTTGCGCCTTTTGACGTTAAATAGGAGGATAATATGAAAAGAATTTTAGTAACAGGTGCTGGCGGATCGCCTTCTGCAAACTTTATTCGATCCCTTAGGGCTGCGGATGAAGAATATTACATTGTTGGCACAGATGCTGATAAATATTATTTACAGCGTGCTGAAGTTGATGTTAAATATCTAGCACCGTTGGCGAACGACCCAAAGTACATTGATTTTTTGAATTACATTATAGAGAAGGAAAATATTGAGTTTGTACACGCTCAAAACGATGTTGAGGTTGGGTTTTTGAGCGAGAATCGAGAGAGAATTAAAGCCAAAACATTCTTTCCAGCCAAAGAAACTGTTAAAATCCTTCAAGATAAGTTTGAGTCGTTTAAACTATGGGAGAAGGCCGGCATTAAAGTTCCTAAGACTAAACTAATTGAAGGTAAAGATACTGATTTAGATGCTCTATTAGAAGAGATGGGCGGGTCTATGTGGATTCGCGCAATATCAGGAGCCGGCGGTCGTGGATCTCTTCCAGTTCACGATGTTAAGACTGCTAAGAACTGGTTAGATTTCCAAGAGAAAAATGGCTCGTGGTCTGGTAATTTTACAGTATCAGAATTGCTTGAGCCGGAGACGGTTACTTGGATGTCGTTATGGAAAGATGGCGAGTTAGTTGTTGCTCAAGGACGCAAGCGCTTATATTGGGAGTTGTCAAAAATTTCTCCATCAGGTGTCACTGGTGCTACTGGAACGGGATTAACTTATTCGGATGACGAACTTGATAATATTGCTCGTAGGGCTGTGTTGGCTGTTGATAGTAGGCCAGATGGTCTATTTGGTGTGGATATGGCTTACGACAAAAATGGTGTACCGAATCCAACAGAAATTAATATTGGCCGATTCTTTACAACTCACGAATTCTTTACACAAGCGGGTCTTAATATGCCTGAAATGTTTGTTAAGCTTGGCTATGGCGAAGAGATTCCTGCGATTGATAATAACACCAATCCTCTACCAGATGGTCTAGTATGGATTCGAGGAATGGATTTCCGACCAGTTTTGTCGGATATGGGAGTTATAGAAGAGAGCGTTGCTCAGCGTGATCGTATCCTTAAGGAAATATCATAGGTGAAAATTCTCGTTACTGGTGCATCTGGTTTTGTTGGCAGGCGTTTTTTGGAAATGGCGCCTGCCAGCTGGGAGATAATTTGTTTAGGCAGATCTAATATTGATTATGATGATGTTAAGTGGGTTGAATGCGACCTGTCTAGTAAGGAGAGCTCAAAGATAGCTGCTGATGTATTGGCTGATAAAGAGTTTGACGTTATAGTTCATTTGGCGGCTTTTGTACCAAAAAAATCTATCGAAGACAGTTTAGAGAAGTGCAAAGAAGGTAATATAGATGTGACTATTAATCTTCTAACGTATTTCGGCAAAAAGGCAAAAAAGATTGTTATCGGCAGTACTGTAGAAGCTTATGATAAAACAAAAATTAGTGGTCCGATTACGGAAGATAATGTCGTGTCTGGTAGTTCATATTATAGTTCCACTAAGATAGCTAGCGAAGTAATTGCTCAATCATTTGCGCAAAAAAATAACAAAGAGCTTACCATTCTGCGATTTTCAATAATGTATGGCGGATATGACCCAATTGCTAGGGCTATCCCTAACTTTATTAGGGCGGCTAAGTCTGGAGATAATCTGACTATCAATGGTCCACTAGTTCTTCGCGACTATGTACATATTGACGATGTAGCTAGTAGTATTATATGTGCAGTTAATTCGGCGGGCGCTGGGGTAATCAATATTGGGACGGGTAGGGGAGTCTCTATTAAAGAAACAGCGGAGTCAATTATTAAAAGTATGCGATCGAGTAGCTGTATAAATATTATATCCGATAACGGTGGTTGCGATATAGTGATTGATATATCAAAGGCAGAGAGCCTACTTGATTATCATCCTAAAGTGTTCTTTCCGGATAAAATTAAGGAGATGGGCGATCTCTATGAAAATTGTAAATAGAAATATATTTATAGATTTTGATGGTACTTTGGTCGATATTGCTCCTCGCCATTATAGAGTATATAAGAAGTGTGTCGAAAAAATGGGCGGCACACCTCTTGATCGGAAGAAATATTGGGAATTGAAACGTGATAATATTTCCTGGAATGAATTATTGCCGATGAGTGGGCTTGAGGTAAATAATAGGGATGATTATCTCAAATTATTTATCGATCATATAGAATCATTGGAGGAGTTGTATAGAGATGAGCTTTTCGTGGATAGCTTGTCTACGCTAAAAAAGCTATCCTCGAATGGTAATAAGCTATACTTACTTAGTTTAAGGCGAAACTCAGACGCTTTAGATAAGCAGATTGAAAAGTTGGGAATTGGGCGCTTTTTCGAGAAAATTTTATCAGGGCATAGTGACACAAAAGAAGGCACATTATTAAAAAAGGCAGATATAATTAAGCAAACAATAGATAATCCCGAAGACTCTATTATTGTTGGAGATACTGAAGCTGATGTTGCTGCAGCTCAGCAGCTCAACGCGACCAGTATTGCTCTTTTGAGTGGAATTCGTAGCAAGGAGTTCTTGAAATCAATGGAGCCAGACTATTTAGTTGTCGGTATTGGTGACGTAGCTAACATTAATTTTTAATCTGGTAACCTATTTCTTAAAGTTATTATTTTCATTGGATACGTCGATTGTAAGGGCTGTCAACGTTAGCTGTATTCCTAATATAAACGGTAGCACAGCTAACATTACACTGCCTGCGGTCGGTGATTGGTGGGCGAATAACTTAACATATAACAGAAATATAGCCAATAATAGCGATATTATTAAGAAAAACATACCCGTGAATAGGAATAGTGCTACGGGATGAAAACCATATAATACATACTTATAATAAATTCTGCGCCAGAATCCTTTCCATACAGCCTTTAGGTTTCTCCATGCTGTCGGGATTAGTTTGATGGTTGATTTTTCGTCGCCGTAATGTGCTGGTACAGCATGGTCAATAACTTTAGCGTTAGCTATCGACAGAGCAGTCAGCATACTAGTTTCGTAATCATAACGTTTTTCTACTATAGAAAAATCGACTTTTTCGATTATTTCACGACGCAACCAACCGCACCCGTTAGTGATGTCTGTAATAGAATAATACCCAGTAGAAAATTTGGTGAGTAGAGATATGAATATGTTCCCAAATTGGCGATATTTTGGCATAGTTTTGAAGGCTTCTCGATGGAAAAACCTACTTGCTTTTACGTAGTCTGCTGATTGATCTATGAAGTCGTCCAGCATTGCCTTTAGATATGATGAATCAAACTGATCATCTCCTGCGACTATACCGATAGCTGTTGCTTTAGTATTTTTTATCGCATAATCATATCCAGCGATAAGAGCTCCTCCGACGCCTTGATTTACCTTATTATCAACAATAATAAGTTTGCTATATTGTTTTTTTAGTTTGTTCAAGACTCCAATAGTGTTATCAGTGCTAGCATCATTAACGGCTATAATGTGATCTATGTATTCTGGTATTTTCTTTATTGTTTGAGTAATCATTTTCTCTTCGTTATAACAAGGTATAACGACTGCGGTCTCTAGTTTTCTGTACATATAATCAATTATACTACAATCGTATATGCATTATGAACATTATGAACGAATATGATATTCTTAATAAAGATAATATGAAAAATGGTATATTTTTAAAAATCTTTTTATTTCTTGTTGTAGGTGGTATTACACTGCTAATAGACGCGTCAATATCGTATATTTTATATCACAATATACATTTGCCAGCTTTTTTGGCTAGTAGTATTGGCTTTTTGTCGGGATTTGTTTTTAACTTTCCTGCGAATCGTAAGAAAGTTTTTAATCATAGTCAATATGATAGATTCTCTTTAAGGTCGCAAATTATTCTCTATGCACTACTTAGTATTTTCAATATGGTGGCAACTTCAGTAATTATTGCTACATTAGTAAACTCTAACGTGCTGGATATCCAATGGGCGAAAGTTGTAGTTACTGCAGTATTTGCAATTTGGAACTTTCTGGTTTTTAATTTATTTATTTTCTCAAAGAACAACGACAAAAATGTGGAATAAAAAATGGCTTATTTTAACCAGGGATGATTTAATTAAGAATACTGTATATAGCACCCTCGGTTATGACAGAGTTGTGGTTGTGAATGTAGACAGATTGTCTACGAACAATGTAGTTAGTGCTTGTAAGAGCCTATAGATATTTGCCGTACCCAGATTTTTTTAATGGTTCGGCAAGTATTTCTAACTGCTCCTTGGAAATCCAACCGTTTTGAAAGGCGGTCACTTCGGGTGATCCGACTATTTGTCCAGTCCTTGTTTGGATTACACGTACAAAATCTTCGGCATCGGTTAAGCTATTTATCGTGCCAGTATCAAGCCATACGTCACCGTTGTCTAAAGTCTGCACTTTGAGTTTTTTGCGATGTAGATATTCAGCGTTTACGGATGTTATCTCCAGCTCTCCTCGGTCGGATGGCTTTACATTTTTAGCAATATCTATTACATCGTTATCATAAAAATATAGACCTACCACTGCAAAATTGGATTTTGGATGCACCGGTTTTTCCTCGATGGAAACAGCTTGATTATTCTCGTTAAATTCAACCACTCCATAGCGTTCAGGATCAAGCACTTTATATGCAAATACAATGCCGCCGTCGGGGTTTGTGCACTCTTGTAGTGAATTATCAAGGGCGGCTCCGTAGAATATGTTGTCGCCAAGTATTAGCGCCACTTTATCATTGCCGATAAAGTTTTCACCAATAATAAAAGCTTGTGCTAGACCGTCTGGTGTAGGTTGAACAGCGTATTCTAAATTTATACCCCACTGCGAGCCATCACCAAGAAGTTTCTTGAAGCCGTTTTGATCGTCTGGAGTAGTGATTATTAAAATATCACGAATTCCTGCTTGCATTAATGTGGTTAACGGATAGTAAATCATCGGTTTATCATAAATAGGCATCAACTGTTTACTTATGGCTTTTGTAATTGGCCATAGACGCGTACCCGATCCACCCGCTAAAATTATTCCCTTCATCATATTCTCCTTTGTGTTGTATGATTATATATCTATGATTCGACAGTATCAAGGTTAAACGGTTTTGAGATTAATGGAGGTTGTATTTTTTTAGGCGTTATTTGAGATGTATTGCCTTAGGTCTTCCTCCCAGTTACGGCTTTGAAATCCTGTAGAGTGTAGTTTATCTAGGCTCATATCACTATTGAGCGGTCGTGGCGCAACTCCAGGCTTGTTGGCAAAATATTCTGCGGTAGTTGTATTAGAAACGATTAAGTCTTTATGATTAGATAATTCAAATATTTTTCTAGTAATGTCCGCCCAAGAAGCGAGTGGTCCGTCATTTGTCGCATTGTAAGTTCCGAATGGAGCTTTAGTTGACAATAAATGATCTATAATACGTACTAGCTCACTGGTGAATGTTAAGCGACCTATTTGGTCATTAACAACAGTTGGCGAGATGTTTTTTTCCGCCAATCCTAGCATGGTGCGGACAAAATTTTTGCCTTCACCAATTACCCATGTGGATCGAAGTAGATAGAAGCGATCTAATTGCTCAACTAATAGATCTCCCGCAGCCTTACTCTGACCATAGACGCTAAGCGGGCTAAGTGGTTCGTCCTCTGTGTGGGGTTTTTGGGTTCCGTCGAATACGTAATCGCTGGAAATATGAACCATTGTCATATCATATTTTCGACATACTCGAGTAAGGTTAGACACTGCAGATGCATTAACCCTCCAAGAAGCTACGCGACCTTCTTCGGTTTCTGCTCCATCGACATTAGTAAAGGCAGCAGCGTTAAGTACGATATCAATGTTGGACCAGTCGAAAGACTCAACTGATTCTAGGTCTGTAATATCAAGAGTATCAATGTCAGCAGATTTGGCATTAGGGTATTGTCTTTGTAGGGCTAATCCTAGTTGTCCGTTAGCGCCAATAATGAAAATTTTATTATCGTCCATAATTTTATACCTCCATAGGAATTACATTATTTAATAGTGGATGTGCGGCATCTTTTTCGGAAATAATTGCTTGATCCTTATTGATTGGCCAGTTAATTTTTAGCTCTGGATCAAATAAATTAACAAAAGTATATTTAGCATCTGGGAACCAATGAGCATCAACTAGATACGTGTAAGCTACATTATCATCAAGTGTTTGATAGCCGTTAGCTACACCTTTAGGAACGAAAATTGCCGTACCCGGATTAATCTCGTGCGTGAAAACTCGGCCGAAACTCTCACCTCTACGAAGGTCACACCAGGCGCCAAAAACGCGACCGTTAGCAGTTGATATAAATTTGTTCCAAGGCTCAGCATGAAGTCCGCGAGTGGCGCCAGTTTTGTCATTGAAGCTGATATTGTTTTGTACGATATCGAACGACGGTAAGCCTAAGGCTTCCATTTTTTCTTTTTGATAATTCTCTTTGAACCAACCGCGATTGTCACCATGTACGGGTAATTTAATAACAAATAACCCTGGAATTGACGATTCAGTGATTGTAAGTTCATTATAATCAGTTGGGTCAAACATAATTATTGTCCTTGTTTTGCATAAGCTGCTTCAACGGCGTCTTTTTGGGTGCGCCACCAGTCTTCGTGTTCGCGATACCAGTTAATAGTTTGCATTAATCCATCGTGCATACCGGTTTTATTATCTGTGTATTGCGGTTGCCATCCTAACTCGCGGCGTAACTTGCTGGAATCCATTGCGTAGCGCATATCATGACCTGGACGATCATTAACATGTTCGTACCAATCTTTACCTTTACCCATTAGCTCACAAATCAATTCAATCACCATCTTATTATTAACGTGATCATTATCTGCGCCAATGATGTAGGTTTCTCCTAGAACGCCTTTTTCTAGGATTAAATGAACCGCTGAGTTATGGTCATCAACATGAATCCAGTCGCGTACTTGTTCACCGGTACCATAAAGTTTTGGTTTAATATCGCTTAAGATATTCGTAATTTGACGTGGAATAAACTTTTCAATGTGTTGGTATGGCCCGTAATTATTAGAGCAATTTGAGATAGTTGCTTTAATACCAAAACTACGGATCCAGGCACGAACTAGCATATCACTGGAAGCTTTTGTACTAGAGTAGGGACTGGAAGGCTTGTATGGAGTGTCCTCTGTGAAGCGATTTGGATCATCAAGCTCTAGATCACCAAAAACCTCATCAGTTGAGATGTGATGTAGTCTCTTATTGTGTTTTCGAATAGCCTCTAGAATGGTATATGTGCCAATTATATTTGTTTCAACAAATGGCCATGGATTACGCAAAGAGTTGTCATTGTGACTTTCGGCAGCGAAGTGTACAACTATGTCATTTTCAGCGACTAATTTGTCTATTAATTCGGCGTCACAAATATCGCCTTCTACGAATGTAATTTGGTCAGCTACAGTTTCCAAATTAGCACGATTTCCGGCGTAGGTTAATTTGTCAATAACAGTGACTTCATATTCTGGCTTGTGTTTTACGGTATAATGCACAAAATTCGAGCCAATGAATCCCGCGCCTCCCGTGACTAGCATCTTTGTCATAAGTATAGTATATCAGGTATAATAGAGAAGTTATAGAGGAGGATATTATGAAAGTTGTAATTGTTAGCGGCTATTTTAATCCATTACACGGTGGGCATTTAGATATGATCGAGGCAGCTGCAAAAATGGGTGATTATTTGATTGTAGTGGTGAATAACGACAAACAGCAATTGCTAAAAAAAGGAAAAATTATCCTTAATGAAGAAAATCGACTCCGCTTAATGCGAGCATTAAAAGGCGTGGATCAGGTGATGCTTTCTATTGATGAGAATCCTCCGGTTACGGAAACCTTAGAGATGATCGCTCAGCAATATCCGGGATGTCAATTGGTGTTTGCAAATGGTGGCGATAGATCAGCACCGGAAGTTGTTCCAGAGCGTGATGTTTGCGAAAAGTACAATATTGAAATGGTCTATGGTGTTGGCGGCTCAAATAAAGCAGACTCGTCTACTCGAATTAATCAAGCTACCGGACAGGAAAGCTAGCTTCAACTTTTCCGACCATATTTTTCATATACAGCCAAAGTTTGCTCGGCCATACGCTGCCATGAAAATGTCTTAACGTGTTTCTTGCCTTTTTTAACTAGTTCATTGCGTAATTTGTTGTCAGATAAGATGTCGTCAATTGATTTTACTATATCCTCGACGCTGAAAGGATCAAAATAGTGAGCGGCATCGCCGTTGGTTTCTGGCAAGCAGGTAGCCGTGCTCGAAGCGACTGGCGCACCGTGTAGCATTGCCTCTAGCCCTGGCAAACCAAATCCTTCACTGAGCGAAGGGAAGCAATAAACTGCCGTATTTTCATACATCCAGCGTAATTGCTCGTCTGATATAAAGCCAGTAAACACGACGTTTTTAATTCCGTGCTCATTTACATATGTCTCGTGGCGAGCGTAATTGCTATCTTTTTTACCCGCCAAAGCCAGCGTTAAATCTGGATATTTTTTCTGCAACAAAGCAAACGCGTCAATTAGTCGTCGAAGGTTTTTATGTGGCGTCGGTCTACCGATATACATAATGAATTTTTTACCAATCAACTCATCAACAGGCTCATTACCTTTTGGCAACTCATCCGCAGATTCCAAAGTTACAGTAATTTTCTCTGGGTTTACGCCGGTGAATTTAATCAAATCATTTTTTACGAAGTTAGAAATTGTGATGATGTGTGAAGATTTTTTCGCAACTTTTTTATTGACCCATTTATAAATTTGCTGCTTAATCCAGAAAACGACAGGATTTTTATCTGGATTTCTAAACCTAACGGTAGTCAAATCTTGCATTGTAGTAACAACTGGACTGGAATTATACCAAACAGGCTGCTGAACCATCGCAAAATGAACTAAGTCTGGATGGAGGCTTTCAAGTTGTTTTTTAAAGCCAATTTGCTCAGCGAAAGTGTATTCTTTATATGGGCAAATAACTTTCTGAAATCTTGGATTGCTTGGCTGCCAACCATCAAAGTCTTTTGGCTTGAGCAGAATAACATAATCGTTTTTATTATCAATTTTCTGCAAATAATGAATCAGCCGTTCGATGTACCGACCAGTACTAGTCCTTAATGTTCGGGCGTCAATTACGATTTTCACGATAATGTTCCTTCCATGATTTATCAACTATATTTTTTATCGCTTTATGGAAAATTGCAGCTGAAAATTCGTTTGCTGTGGCTGAGATTTTTGTTGGTGAAACTTTTTTACCAGGAAGTTTCTCTAAGGTTTCTATCAATGAAGAATCTGTTTGCTCAGAAAAGAACCAGCCGTTTTTTTCGGGTTTTATATAATCAAGTGCGCCGCCAGCTTCATACGCAACCACTGGAATACCAGATGCCAACGCTTCGACTGGCGCGATTCCAAAATCTTCGTGTGAACAAAAAATAAACAAATCTGCTTTTTTAATATATTTTTCTCGTGTGGCATTATCGACAAATCCTAAGAAATTAGTATGTTTATCGGCGATATTTTTTAGATTATCAACATCTGGACCTTTTCCAATAATATCTAATTGCCAGCCAAGTTTCTGACAAGCTTTAATAGCGATATCAAGTCGTTTCATCGGCACAATTCGCCCCCAAATCAGACAGCGAGGTTTTTTTGGGATGGATGTTTGCTTGCGATTTTTAGCAAGTGGCGAAAAGCTCGACACGTCAATTGGCGGAAAAATAACCGTACTTTTTCGCTGGTAAAACTCTTCAATATCAGCCTGAATTCCCGTAGAGTTGGCGATAAAAACATCAACTTGCTGAGCGGCATTGAAATCTCGTTTTTTCAGTGGTCGGACTAGAGTTTTTAAGCCTAGGTGTGCCAGCCATTGTGGGCGAAAACTTGGTCGTTTGATGTATTCGTCGTAATGTCGCCAATAAAAATGTGTTGGCGTGTGGCAGTAGCAAATATGAAGCTGATCTGGTCTAGATTTGCGGACAAATTTTGCCTCGCCATTTCCCGAACTGGAGATGATAATGTCAAATTCGCTAAGATCAAGCTTGGCGAACCACCATTGTCTAAGAAGTGGCAATAATCGTCGAATTTTTGAAAACGGCCATCGCTGTAAATAGCCAGTAATGACTTTATTGTCTAACCTTTCTCGCCATTCATCGCTACAAAAAGAAGTGTAAATTGGCGCATCTGGGTACAATTTGTGAATTTCCAAAACGACCTTTTCAGCTCCGCCGCCGTAAATCCAATCGTGAACTATGACAATTTTTGGCTTACTCATTAATTATCTTTCTGGAAAATAACCAAGCAGGTTTTTAGTAAAATCGTGATGTCTAGCCAGAGACTCCAGTTCTGGACGTAATATAAGTCAATTCGTCGCCGCTCTTCAAAGCTGATACTGCGTCGACCAGACACTACAGCCAGTCCAGTGAGTCCTGATTTGACCGCTAATAAAACGTGTTTTTTGTCGTAGGCGCTTAATTCGTGCGGTACCAGCGCTCGAGGTCCGACCAGGCTGATATCTCCTTTAACGACGTTAAATAATTGTGGCAATTCATCAAGGCTGAAGCGGCGAATAAATCGACCAACTGGCGTCACGCGAAAATCATGATCAAGCTTATCGCCGTTTTTACGGTATTCTTCAATTAGTTCAGGCTTGCCAACCATTCGAAAGACTTCTTCGTCGGTTTTGCCGTCAAACTTTGCATAATGTGAGCGGAATTTGTAGACTTTAAACGGTCGATTGTAACGAGTGAGGCGTTTTTGTTGTTTGCCGTGCATTAAAATCGGTCCTGCTGGATCGCTGATTTTTACGGCAATTGCCACCAAAAGCATAATTGGTGAGGCGATGATAATCCCAATTGTCCCGCCCACAACATCCATAATTCGCTTAACAATTCGCCCATAGCCCATTAGCGGTGTCGGATGAGTGTGAATTAGCGGCACGGAGTCGATGATATCAATAGTGTGTTTGGTGGTCATAATTCCGTCGAATTCCGGCGCTTGATAAAAATCCAGATAATGTTTCTGGGCAATTTGATAATGTTCGCTAACGTTTTTTGAGTCGGTTTGGATGATAACATCAATTTTATCCCTGGTGAGAGCCGATTCTAATGACGAGCGTCGAAGCCTTTTTAATTCAATAGGAATGAACTGGGTTTGCGCAACAATTCCGCTAATCTTGAAGCCAGTTAATGGATTGGTTTCTATAAAATCAGCCAAAACGTGAGTTAAGTCACAATTACCAATTAATACAACACGGCGCGCGCCCAAGCCGCGCTTTAATAGCTTCAGGCGAACAATATTGGCGGCGCTGCGGAAAATCATTAGTAAGATGAAGCCAATTCCGGTGGCGTAAACCGCGACAAGTTTGGCCGGGAATAGTGGAGTATTAGTGAAGAACGTCACGGAAATCATAATCATAATTCCAGTTATTGACGCTAAAAGTATTCGTCCGAAGTTTCGCAATGGGTGCGTGTAAATCTCTCTATCGTATAAGCCAAAGAAATAGAACATCACGATCCACAGCGGCAGCGTCATAAAAATAGAGGTGATAAAATCTATAGCATTGATGCTGATATGGAATGGTCTAGGATCCAGGGAAATTCGCAAAATATAGGCAATAGTAAATGCACTTAATAAAGCTAAGATATCAAGAATGACCAGAGCAATTTTGAAGTAAAAATCAGACTTTTTCCGCATAATCTCTGGGGTAATTATACAAAAATATGCCGATTATAGCAAAACAATGAATCGTATTTATGAAACTGCCAAAAAACCAGAAATGCACAAACATCGCGACGGTCAGCGACAAGATAAATTGAGCTTTAATTTTACGGATATTTTTTATGGCGAAAAATATAATTATTAACGGGACAATTAGAAGGGTAAATAGCCCGATGACTCCCATTCCACTGAGTAATAATATGTAAAAAACGTAGACCGTTTGGTCCGCTGGGACGTTTACATGAAGGTGTTTTTGGATGAAATTACCGAGATTGCCGAGTCCGATGCCGAAGAAGAATGTTCGTGGCGATGACAGCCAGGATTTTATAGCTAAGTCACTGGCACTGAGTCTGTCGTTGGCGGAAGCTTCAACGAAACCAGCGGGCTGGAAAGAATTGTTGCTTGACGGAACGTTTTCGGCGGGTTTTGGTGACGGATTTTTGGCGATGGATTTTTGCGGAATCTTAATTTTCCCGAGAGATAATTGATCGACCATACTGACGAAGGTATTGTGTGCGATGAAGGGTGTATTGGCGTATCTAATGTTGGCTGATGAGAATAATAAGATGAATCCAAATAGTAATCCAGCGAAGATGATTGGAAGTTTTTTACGAATAAAAGATGCGTCAATTCGTTTTACAAAAGCAATTATAAATAGGGCTGTGATGGCGATAAAAATTGCCAAAAATCCGCCACGGGAAAATGTTAAAGATATGGCGAGAGTTGTGAAAAATAGGCTAAATTTGGCTAGGCGAGATTTTGATTGAAAGAGCGCAAGGAAAAATGCTGGGAGTAGAGAATTGGCGAAGAACTGCGGTTCGGCGGCGAATAAATTGATTCGTGGAAATCCAAAAACGTCGGCTTTACAGCCAGCGCAAAGTGTACCAAATCCTGTTGGCTCAAAGGTGGTGACGATGAGCTGAGTGATTGCTAAAATCCCAAAAACCAGCCCGCTCCATAATCCGACATTGATGAGTTTGCGTTTTTCTGGTTTTGATAATTCACCGTAAATTAAGCCAGCGGATAATCCGACGGTGAGTAAGAATAATAGCGATAATGAATATAACGCGGTGCGCAGGCGTGCTTCTGCGAAAAATACGCCGACGACAATGGCGATAAAAATTGCCAAAAATCCGCCGATTAGCCATCGGTTTTTCAGTAGTTCTTGGCGTTTTTTAAGTAGTAATGGCAAGGAAAATAGCAGTAGGCTTACGGCGACGATTTGATATAATCCTACGCGCAGTGACGGGAAATCCAGAATTGATAAGCCGACACTGGGATGCAGGGCAAAGCCGCCGCCAAAAATAACAATAGCCAATAGCCAGAATCGAACGTCGTTAATGTATTTTTTTGCCATATTTTAAGTATAGCGTATGGTGTATACTTTAGATATGAAACTGACGAAAAAGCAAAAAATAATGCTGGATTTTATCGATGGATTTATAAAGGGTAATGGCTATAGCCCGACGCTTCGGGAAATTATGCGCGCCTTGGGCTATAAATCGGTGTCGACGGTGGCAAAACATGTTGATAATTTGGTGGCTGCGGGATTTTTGGAGAAGCAGGACGGCGAAGTTAGGTCTTTGACGCTGAGTAGTGAGAAAAAAGAAGTTTGGTGGCAGAATTTAGCGAAAGAAATTAAGAAGAGAGAAGCCGAAGACGACGAAAAATCACGCTCGGAAGTGGAGATTTTAAAAAAAGCATTGGAAATTGTCCGTTAGTAACTTTACAACTATTCAAAAACTCGCTATAATACAAGACATATTCCGGCATAGCTCAGTGGTAGAGCGGTTGGCTGTTAACCAATAGGTCGCTGGTTCGAGCCCAGCTGCCGGAGCCAAATCGAATTTTAAGACTTTAACAAGTATAGTTGAGGTCTTTTTTTATTGTTTTTGCAGTTATATATTTATAATAACGCGGAATAGGTGAGATAATAATGGCTATGAATAATACTTATTGCGATGGTATGTGGGCTAGATTTCTTTCTAGTCAATGTCTGCGGGATGATTTTAAGAGTAGCCCAAGGAGTAATGACTTAAAGGATATTTTTAACTTTGCTACAATTTCGGCGGAGAGCGCTGAAGATTTTGAGCGGCGATTTCCGGTGATTGCGCATATTGATCTTTATGGGCATACTGCTGTAGACGGCTACTCGTATGTTCGGCTGGTAAAAAATGAATTGCCAGAGATACGAAAGTTAGCGGATGAGAGGCGAGAGGCTGATGTCATCATGCAAATAGATGATTTGATGAGGTTTATAGAGCTGGGTGCTAATGACGTAGATGGCGATGTAGTTTTATTAGTCTTTGATGGTATGTAAACACTCTGAAATATTTGCAGATGTCTTAAAGCATTTTTACAGAACGCTTGTTTATAGTGGTTTGCATGAGAGCAATAACCGTACCCCAACCATTAGCTAGGTCGCGACTTGTTACGCCCGATTCTAGCCCATCGCCGTTTCGGGCGATAGTTAATCCATTTGTCGACATAGTCGTGCCGGTACTGAACGAGGAGAAAATTCTTCAAAGCAGCATTGAAACGCTTGACGAATACATGATGGAAAATTTGCCATATCGCTATCAAATAACGATTGTGGATAATGGCAGTCAAGATAACACCTTAAAAATAGCGAAAAACTTGGCGCAAAATCATCAATCAGTTCGTGTTGTAAGGCTGGCTGAACGCGGTCGCGGGCGAGCGTTAAAGCAAGTCTGGCAAAGCAGTCAGGCGGATATCCTGACATATATGGATGTTGATTTGTCCACCAGCTTGGATGATTTTCTACCGATGATTCAGCCGCTTGTGGCGGGCGAAGCTGGCGTGGCGATTGGTTCTCGATTGATGAAAAAATCAAAGACCAGCCGCGGTTTTAAGCGAGAGTTTATTTCACGGTGTTATAACAAGATTATCAAATTGACGTCGCGCACCAAATTTAGTGATGCGCAGTGCGGATTTAAGGCAATTCGTCGCGATGTAGCGAAGAGATTTTTGCCAAAAATTAAGGACAATGAATGGTTCTTCGACACGGAGCTTTTGATTAAAACGGAGCGCGCGGGCGTGCCGATTCATGAGCAGCCCGTTACTTGGATTGAAGATACTGATAGTCGTGTGAAGATTGTAAAAACTGCGGTCGATGACTTAAAAGGACTGCATCGAGTTAATAAGGAATTAGACGATCGCTCGTGGCTTGAGAAAACGACTCTTCCGATGTTACTGATTGTGACGGGTGTGTTGTATATGTTTGGCGCGATGCATAATGGTATGGCGAATAGCTATTACGCAGCGGCAGTACAGGCAGCAAGCCAAAACTGGACGGCGTGGCTGTTTGGCAGTTTGGACGCGGCGAATTATGTTTCAATCGACAAGCCTCCGCTGGCGACGATGATAATGGGACTTAGCGCTCGACTGTTTGGATTTTCCAGTTTTTCAATGTTACTACCGAGTGTATTAGCGGGCGTCGGTTCGGTTTGGCTATTATATTCGGCAGTGAAACGGCAATTCGGATTTACTAGCGCGATAATTTCTGCAGTTACGTTAATGCTAACTCCTGTTGCGGCGTTGATGTTTGGATTTAATAATCCAGATGCTATTTTGACATTTATGCTCACCGCCAGCGGTTACACATTTCTCAGGTCATTAGAGGGCAGGCGACCGCTTTTATGGCTCGGTCTGGCGGGACTATTTACGGGTCTGGCATTTAATACGAAAATGCTCCAGGGCTTGATGGTTTTGCCTGCGATGGTAATTGTCTATCTAGCGTTCGCTAAGCCGCCAATTGTTACGCGATTTCTACATTTGATGTTTGCGGGCGTAATTACGACGGTGTCGACTTTATGGTGGAGCGTGCTTGTTTGGCTGACGCCGTCTGGCAATCGACCGTGGGTTGGTAGTACGAATGACAATAGTATTTGGAGTTTGATTTTTGGCTATAACGGTTTTGGTCGACTATTGGGAAACCGCGGCGGCGGAGGTGGTGGAATGGCAATGGCAAGCCCTGGCGGAATGGGTGGCGCTCCCAGTGGCGGTCACGGTCCTGGAGGTACTGGATTTGGCGGGCAAACGGGAATATTTAGGATATTTAATAACGATTTTGGACCGAACATTGCATGGTTGTTAGTCTTAGCATTAGCAAGTGGCGGACTACTCTTATGGATTTTACGCAAGACTCCGCGGACTAATCGCGGACGAGCGGCGGTGATATTCTGGATACTTTGGCTGATCATTCACATCGTAATATTTAGTATGACTAGCGGCGTGATTCATCCGTACTACGTGGTGGTTATGGCACCGGCTGTGGCGGCTCTGGTTGGGATTGGCGTGCCGTTTCTGTGGGGCGCGTACGTCAGACGAAAGTCGTATGCTTGGATTTTGCCTATGCTGGTCGGCGTGACGGCGGTGATTGCGATAATTATTCTTAGCTATGCTGGTACGATGACTTGGTTAATGTGGGCAGTTGGTGTTCTGGGGGCTATCGGTATGATTGGACTATTGGTCAATCTATATACGCCGAAACGTTGGCTTCAGAACTTGGCAATTATCACCTCTGTGGCTGTGTGTATGACCGCTCCAATTGTCTACACGCTGTCGACCATCAACGTTACGCATACGGGCAGCATTCCGACGGCGGGTCCAAGTTCAACAGCGATGCAGGGAAGCAATAATGAAAAATCTCAGGCAGACAGCGCGTTGGTTCAGTATCTTTTACAAAACCAAAATGGTGCGACTTGGTTGGTGGCAGTGGATAGCGCGAATGAATCAGCGGCAGTTCAGCTAACCAGCGGTCAACCAGTCATGGCAATTGGCGGATTTAACGGCAGCGACACGCCACTCACGCTTGAGCAATTTAAGCAATTGGTGGCGGACGGCAAATTGAAATATTACGCCGCTAGTTCGCACGGTCATGGTGGCGGTCCAAACGGTGGAAATAGTGAAATCACAAATTGGATTAAGAAAAACGGTAAAGTCGTTAATTATGGAGGTAGTGATGTAACATTATACGAACTATCTGCATAGGAAATAAATTTAACCAAAGGAGAATTATTATGAAAAAATTAGATCAAGAATCTCAAACAACACCGGAAAATATCTTTAACAATCCAGAATACGCTTCGAACGAAAAACGCTCAATTAGCGTCGGCGCGGCAATAGGAATAGCAATTGGTGGCGTGGTTTTGTGTGGACTGGGATTTGTTGCGGGTATGCAAGTTGGCGGCTCGAGCGGAAGCCAAATGGGCGGGCAAGCTGGCGGCCCTCCAGGAATGAGCCAATCTCAAGGCGGCCCCGGCGGATCTAGGCAGCAATCTGGCGGAAATGGCGGCACGTCTCAAGATCAACCTGGACAACCTGGTCAATCAGATTCATCTTCGTCTGGGCAAACTCCGTCAGCTCAAAATAGCACGACAAACACGCTGCCATCAGACACTTCACAGTCTGGCGTAGCACCGCAACCAACTTCTCAATCCTCTCGACAATAAAAACCAACTTCTCAATAAAAAATTACCACCTCATCACGGGGTGGTAATTTTATGTAGTTGCAAGTTAGCGTAGAATGAATAGTCCTGCAGCAACTAATGCTAGAGTGGCGATAACACCTAAGAAGACACTAAATCCTGTGTTTGCAAGTAGGCTGCTTACAGTACTCTGAGGCTTATTAGTTGGATTATGAGTGGCAGCTGACGGATTAGCAGGCTGAGGCTGTGGTTGTGGCTGAACCGCTCTAGGGATTGCTGATGTGTCAATAGCCAGAGAACCGCTAAACGTAGCTGAAACTGCTCCGATTGTTACGTTTCTTGTCCAAGGAGCATGCAGAACGGAAGGCGCTCCATTAGGTGGCAATGTTAACAGTTTAATATTGCCAGCCGTCTCTGTGTCGTTGATGACATCTGCTGAGTCAGTTATATTAACTACATTTCCCGCGAAATTTCTCAATGGTGAAGCAAACGATTTGTCGTTAGGCTTAGCGTTAGCTCGCTGATCTTCAAGATGTAGGGAAGTTAGAGATGTTAATCCAGTTAGTGGACTTATGTCGGTGATGGCATTTTCTTTTAAGGATAGAGTCTTTAGGGAAGTTAGACCGGATAGTGGGCTTAGATCTGAGATTGAGTTGTGATTTAATGACAAATTCTTAAGATTCTTGGCGGCTTCTATTCCAGTTAGGCTGGTAATGTTTGAGTTGTCCAGGTTAAGATCTGTCAATTTTTCCAATTCTACGTCAGTAATTTTTTGATTTTCTGTACGAGTTGTACCAAGTTTTTCTCCTAGTTTTTCATTGAGTAGCTTGCGTAGTCCCGTGTCTTTGACTTCAACCTCTTTAGGTTGTCGTCTTTGGTATATACGAACGTAGTCGACTGACATAGTTGCAGGGAATGTGCCTGGTTCTTCTGCTACGACATTGTAGGCATTCGACCATTTACCACCAGGGCCGTCGATATAAGTACCGCCAATTGCCATGTTAAGACGCAGGAAGAATGGTACGTCGAATGGTCCGTGCGGTGTGTTTGCGGCATTTGGTTGACCAAATCCTTCAACTGTATGATAGCTTTTTCCATCAATGAAGTATTCTAGCTTTCCTTCGGTCCATTTTACTCCATATGTATGCCAGTCAGTAGTATTTGAAAAGCCTGCCGGTAGGTCCGATTTGTGGCTGTTCTTGTGTGTCTTATTGGTTACGGATTTTCCCCAGTGTGCATCCGCGGCAGCATAATCCAAATCAGAACCCTTTGTTTCTACGATGTCGATTTCGCCATTCATAGGCCACCCGTCACCGTATCTTTTTACGTTAGGGCTCATCCAGAATGCTGGCCAGGTACTCTTATTATTTGGCATTTTTATGCGAGCTTCAAAATATCCGTAAGTCCAAGCTTGTTTATCTTTTGTTTCTACGAATCCAGAAGTAAAATCTTTATTTTTACCCTTATTACAGGTTACGCCTGGTTTATATAGACCGATCAGATTCAGGCTACCTCCACTGACGTTTATATTTTCCGCGGATTCTGTATAGCACCCCTGAACCTCACTAGCGTTCCAGCCTCCTATGTATGGAGACCATACGTTCGTATCTAGTGAATCTCCATTAAACTCATCTGACCATACTTTCTCGTATTCACTATCTGTTGGCGGATATGGACTTCCTGCACTTTTGGCATTATCTATAGGCATAGTAAACAACGCCCCGCCAATAATAACCGCAGCGGCCATTAATCCAGTTACCGACTTAAGCTTTGTATTCAAAAAACGTTTTTTTATTAACATTTTTTATCTCTCCCAATATTTTGATATTTAACACCACTATAACAATAAGCGGAATAAAAGTAAAGTTTAATATGTAGCTATTTTAACAACAGAACTATAGAGGTGTCGAATACTGAAGTTTCAGGTTGAAATAAAAAATTGCCACCCCATAATGAGATGACAATTTTTCTATAAACACTTAAGTCGAATTAGCGATTAATCGTTAGGTTTATTGACTTTAGAGATTTGATGTTGGAAACCGCTCTTAGGTCGAAGACAGAGTTGTTCTTAAGAGATAAGGACTTGAGGTTTTTAGCTGCCTCTAAGCCTGTTAAATCGTGAATCTTTTCTGCTTCTGATGCGTTGTCGGCTGTGTCCAAGTTAAGGTCTGTCAATTTTTCCAATTCTACGTCAGTAATTTTTTGATCGTCTTTACGATTAGTACTAAGTGCTGTTGACAGGTTTTTATTAAGTTGAGCGCGCAAGTTATTGTCTGGTACGTTAACTTCTTTAGCTGTTCGCCTTTCGTATACGCGGACGTAATCGATTGACATAGTTGCCGGGAATGACTTTGGATATTCAGCTAGAGCGTTGTAGGCATTTGACCACTTGCTACCATTGCCGTCAATGTAATCACCGCCAATTGCCAAGTTAAGTCGTAGAAAGAACGGCTTGTCGAATGGGCCGTAAGGTGTGTTTGCTGCGTTTGGCCATCCAAAACTACTGACGGTATGGAACTTTACGCCGTCAATGTAATATTCCAATTTTCCTTCAGTCCATTTTACGCCGTAAGTGTGCCACTGAGTAGTGTCTTTAAATCCAGCTGGCAATTTTTTACCTTGGGCATGCTTCTTATATCCTGGTGAGATTCCCCAGTGAGCATCTGCTGCCGCGTAATCTAAGTTAGAGCCTTTAGTTTCTACGATATCAATTTCACCACTGCGAGGCCAACTACCATATGCAGATTCGTTAGGGCTCATCCAGAATGCTGGCCAAGTACTCTTATTATTTGGCATTTTTATACGGGCCTCAATGTAGCCGTAAGTCCAAGCTTTTTTACCCTTTGTTTCTACGAATCCAGAGGTGAAGTTGCCACTTTTTTCATTACCGCTACACCTTTCGCCCGGCTTGTATAGTCCAACTATATTTAGGTTGCCGTTTTTGACATTGATATTCTCTTCTCTGTCTCTATAGCAACTTTGAACGTGGTTTGCACCCCATCCGCCGCTACGTACATTCCAGGACTCTCTATCCAATGATGTGCCGTCAAACTCGTCGCGCCAAACAGGCTCTTGATTCCAGTTGGCGCTATCATTTAGTGGATAATCATCACTAACAGTATTCTTAGCTTGTACGGTTGGCAAGGTAAGTAGTGATCCACTGACAACTAATCCAGCTATCATTATGCCGGTTAATATTTTAACTTTTGTATTTAAAAAGCGTTTTCTTATTAACATACACTCCCCTTAAATTTATGTTAGACACCAATTATAACAACAAGCATAATAAAAATAAAAGTAGAATAGTCAATTTTACAGCAAAATTAAAGAACCATTATTTACTATATAAATAGCATCAATTAGAGGAATAATTACCATGAAAAAGGTATAAATGAGAACAAGTTAATTTAACAACAAACCTATGGCGACGATGACTTCGCAACTTTAGGTAGTTATGTGAAATTGTTGAGATATAAAGGTATAATATAATACGTGAGAGTTTTACTGATTGAAGATGATGTTACAATTGCTCGACTATTAAAAGAAGGGTTGGAAGACGAGTCGTATGCGGTTGATGTGGCGAATGATGGCAGCGAAGGTTATCGAACCGCTGCGGCTGATGATTATGACGTTATTATTTTGGACATAATGTTGCCAGAAATGAATGGCTATGAAGTTTGTCGAGCCCTGAGAAATGATGGTAATAAAACGCCGATTTTAATGTTGACTGCGCGTGATGCGGAGCGTGATATTGTTGAAGGATTAGACACTGGCGCTGATGATTATTTAGCTAAGCCATTTAGCTTTGATGTGCTATTGGCTCGCATAAGGGCGTTACTTCGTAGACCGAATGAGAAATTAGAGGAAATTCTTCAGGTGGGCGATTTGAAACTTGATCCAAGCTCGAAAAAAGTAACGCGAGCTTCGCAGGAAATTAACTTGACCGCTAAGGAATATGGTGTTCTGGAATATTTGATGCGAAATAAAGGTAAAGTTTTATCGAAAGAACAAATTATATCGCACGTTTGGGATTTTGATGCGGACGTATTGCCGAATAATGTTGAGTTATTTATTATGTTTTTGCGCCGAAAAATTGATAAGCCATTTAAGTTGAAATTAATTCATACGGTTTCGGGTTTTGGCTATAAATTAGAGGAAAAATCATGAAACAGCAACGCGTCAAGCGACTAGCACTGAGTTATTTGGCTGTGATTATGACGCTATCGTTGGTGTTCAGTGTGATTATTTATGTTGTTACCTCGACGCAACTTAATCGGGAATTGCCGCCCGATGATCATATTAAGCAATCTGCGGATATTGAAGATCAATTTCATCATCGGTTAGAGCGACGCGACAATGAAACGCGCGGAATGGTGGTGGTATCTTTAATTGCGTTAAATGGTGCGATGTTGGTGTTCGGCTATTGGTTGAGTCTAGTGTTGGCACGAAGAACGCTGGCACCAATTGAACGGTCAATTGAGCAGCAAGCCCAATTTGTATCTAATGCTAGCCACGAGCTAAGAACTCCGTTGGCAGCGTTGCTTTTGAGTAATGAAATAGCGATGTGCAAGCGTGTGCTGACCGACGAAAAAGCTCGTCAGGTTTTGAGCCGAAACGTTGAGGAAATTAAAAAACTGGCTAACCTTAGTAATTCGCTGCTGGATTTGGCGAAGTCGGAAAATGCTTTGGGTAGTCCAGAGCTAATTGATATTTCTGAAATTATTAAAGAGGTTATAGGGCAATATTCTCGGGTTGCAAAAGCAAAGCAGGTTAAGATTTTTCATAATATTCCAGATGGTCAAAAGGTAACTTTGCAAGTAAATGCGGTTCGTCAGATTTTATCAATTTTGGTGGACAATGCTATTAAGTACGCGCCGCAAAAAGTCGGCGAAGTGAAGATTCAGGTTGGTTTGAATAAAAATTCTGTAGAATTTATAGTTAAAGATAATGGGCCAGGCATTTCGTCAAATGATCAAAAACACATTTTCGAGAGATTTTATCGTGCAGATGCAGCACGGACTCGGACCGACGCGTCGGGCTATGGTTTGGGGCTGGCAATTGCTAAAACCTTGGCGGACCGCTGTGGTTATACTATTCGCATAAAAAGCAAGCCGTCAGCTGGCGCGGAATTTATACTAGCCATTCCAAATTAATAACAGATATAATATGTACTTTTTGTTGTATTTTATACAATTATGCTTGTAAAGCTCATTTAGTAATGATATTGTGAAGTCACAAATTAAATTAAAACACAAACGTGTACGGGAGGGAAACAAAATGGGTGTTTCTTATACTAAAATAATCGGCGCCGCGTCGGTGGCGGCTATTGTTGGCATAGTGGCGCTTCATTCGCCGGTAAGTGCTGCACCAGCTTCATTTACGTGGACTGGCTCAGCTGGTGACCATAAAATGTCAACGGCAGGCAACTGGAAAGAAGGTCAAGTACCAACAGAAGGCTCTAAGTTGGTATTTAAGTGTGTTGATGGTCCTAATGAAAACATTCAGAATGATTTAACGGTAGCTCTGTCAGGATTAGAGGTTAAAAAGCTGGATAGTCTTCCTGACGGTAAGTGGTGTGCTAGATATAATATTGATAAGATGCGATTTACGTCAGATGCTGAATTTACTGGAGATCATACCAGTATCGATAGCAAAGATGAGCGTAAAACCCCTGACGTTTATATTACTGGTGCTATTACTGGCTTATCAAACTTGAAGTCTAATGGATTTAATGGTGGACTTGAGGAGAGAGTTGAAGAAAAAAATAGATCGACTATAAATCGTTTTGAGGTTGCAAATTCTGGCTGTAATAACATAGGCTACACGCAAGCTTCAGAGATAATTATCGGAGAGAACGCCAGTGTGTCGCCAAAAAACGCTAACAGTGTTACTGTTAAGAGCAAAGGTCAACTAGACATTAGTTATTATAGCGATGAGACAAGTTCCAGTAAAATTACTTTTGAAAATGGCTCGATGATTTCTCATGGAATACATTGTCAATACGTTGGAGGTTCTGGTTCGAACGTAACGACGGTTCTGTCTGGCGACATTACACTTAACGGTGACGTTGAGTATTGGCTGGCATCAAATGTCACATTGAAGATTACTGGTAAACTTAGCGGCCCCGGTAAGCTGGTTGCGCATAAAGATAATGAAGGTACAGTACTGGTTGAGTCTTCAAATAACACCAGTGGCACGCCGAATGGTCAAATTGGCTATACTAACGAGGCTAAAACAATACAACTAGACGGCAATAAGCCTGATGAGTCTGTGATTGTTAAAAAAGGTGAAACGGTTTTACTAAATGGTAATCGTTCTGATGTGAGTGTTCGTGAAGGTGGTGTGTTCGGCGGTGACGCTACGGTAAAGAGTCTTTACGTAGATGGAGTTGTTGCTCCGGGTAATTCACCAGGTAAAATTACCGTGTTAAACAGCTTCTCTATATCTGAAACTGGTGTGTATAAGGCAGAAATCTTAAACAAGGAGCACTATGATCAGATTGTTGCGCAGGATGTTTATATTGACGCTCAGTCGAAGCTTGATTTGACATACTTGGCTGGTGGTGTTATTAAGAAGGGTGATACCTTTACGATCATTAGTAACAACGGCACTAACCCTGTCCAGGGAACGTTTAAGGACTTACCGGAAGGTGCAGAAGTAACCGTAAGCGGTGCAACCTTCAAGATTAGTTATGTTGGCGGTGACGGTAATGATGTTGTACTGACGGCGCAGAATGACTCAAAAGCTCCAAAAGCTCCAAATACGGGCGGTGAAAAATTGTCTGTTAATTTGATTGGAGCTATAGCTGGAGTAGCTTCAGCAGCCGCTCTGCTATTCGTAACAAAACGAAAGAGTCTTAGTAAGAAATAAAGAGCCGAAGTAAAGGCTTAAAAAATCGACAGGCACGCCATAAGCGGTTTGACGCAGAGCGTGCCTGTTGGCTACAATGAGGTAGGTATGATACGGGGAGAACGAAATATACGCAATTTACAGACACCGCCAAGGACTAGGGGTCGAGTAGTCGTACCGCGACGCGGGCTGATGAGTGATATTGTTGTAAATGTGACTGATAGTGTGAATATGAAGCATACTGCGGATATTGCTCATCATTCTGTGTCGACTAAGACAAAACAGCCTCGGCAGTGTATAAAATCAAAGAAACCTACGCTAATTAATAAAAAACTGACTCGAGCAGCCCGCTTACTAGATATCTATGGAGAGTCTGTGATTGTCGGCGATTTTCGGGGTAGCAAGCGGAGACGTATTAAGCAATCTTTGCGAAATATTTTAGGCGGTAATTTTCGTAAAAAGCTTCCTGGTGTAATTGCAGTTATTCTCTTAACAATCTCGATATATTCGTTTGTTGACTCCTGGCTGTTGAATAGTCGAATAAAGAACGCCGTTAATGGGGCGCCAGTAACAGCACGCAGCGATGATTCTAATGATCGTAGAAGTAGTGAAGGTAAAGATGAAACTAAAGTCTCAGATGATGCGATTGCTAAGTATAAAGTAGCTGCGGACTTGCCGCGGGTTATTAGTATTGAGAAGTTGGGGGTTAAAGCTAGGGTTTTGCAAATGAGCGTCAATTCGGACGGTTCAATGCAGTCACCTGTCAACATCTTTGACGCTGGATGGTATACCGGCAGTGTTAAGCCAGGTCAGTTAGGCGCATCAATAATTATTGGGCATGCGTCGGGTACAACTTCAGGTGGAGTTTTTAATAAGCTAGAATCTTTGAATGCCGGTGATACGATTAGTGTCGAGCGTGGTGACGGTAAAATACTACGTTATCAGGTGATAAAAAAACAAACAGTTAAATTATCTGATGTGGATATGAATAGTTTTATTCGGCCAGCTGATGGTGTATCTGAGGGTCTGAATTTGATGACGTGCGCAGGGGAGTGGATAAAAAATTCCCAAACTCGTAATAATAGAGTAATGATATTTACTAAGCGGATTTAAGTTGTCTGGTGCTATAATCTATGCATGGGAACATTGCCAGATCACGATAAATTATTAACCAACAGAGCCTTGCAGTGTGCGGCGACGGAGCTAAACGTTGATTTATCTGAATTACGGATCACGCCAGTAAGTGGCGGCTTTTCACTTAATCGTCGAGCACTAGTGTCGTCTGACGATCGAACGATTTTCGTTAAAGAAGTTGATGCTAATTTATTGTCGGATGAGGGCGAGCGGGAGCTAGGCTGGCTAAAAAAAGATTATGCAGTGACACGCTTGTTACAGAAAACTTATCCGCAATATGTTGCTGATTGGACTGAATTGGCTGATGACGGTTACGTGTTGATGACGAGCAGCTACGCTTCGTCAGATGGGTGGTTGTGGCAACCTCCGACGGATAACTCTGTCGCGGAACGTTATATTTCGACGGTGATAACCGCGGTTCGCGAGTTGGAAAAAATAAAATTGCCGCAGGAGATAATTGAAGAATTGCAATTACAACCATTTGTGGCGAGAGAGCTTGGCTTAGATGATGGGATTGATCAGATTATTGCTGACGCTGATATTCGTCGTCGGTTGATTAATAACTATCAAAAACTATTGCCAAATCAGTTGGAGATTAATCAGCGGCGTTGTCAGAATATAATTGAGCTGTTAGAAAAGCGCGATGAGTTGATTGATATTTCGGCGCGCGCTAAAGAATTTGCCAAGCAGACGGAAGATTGCTTTAATCATTCGGATGTTCGTAGTGATAATTTGGCATTTAATCCGCAAACTGGCGAGTTGAAGTTGGTTGACTGGAACTGGGCTTCCTATGCGCCCCAGGGGTCTGGTGCGACAGAATTTCTGGTTGATATGGCGCGCCATGGTCATGACGTAACGTCGTGGCTGGGTGAGTTGAACGCGGAAATGCTGGCGTCATTTGTCGGATTTTTCCTTACACGTAGTCTCAAGCCGCCACTCAAGCCGGGCGATAATCTTCGCCAAATGCAAGCGTTATCAGCGGCTGTTGCTTACGATTTACTACAATCTTTGTAAAGAAATCATAAATGTAAATAATACAATGTACTTTCATTGACAGACGCTATATATCGCGTGTATATTCAATATTAAGCACTACATATGGTGTTTTAGAAAATAAATAACGTTTTTTGCAACATGCACCCACTGGAGAGGTTGGGCTAGTTTGCTATTTTTATAAACAAGGAGGGGGAATGTATAAATCAATTAAAAAACGCGATGGTCGAACTGCTAAATTTGATCGGAAAAAAATTGAAAAAGCAATTGAAAAGGCGGGGTTGGAAACTGGTGAATTTGACGCCGCTCAAGCAGTTGAATTGACCGACAAGGTTTTGGGTGTTTTGGAAACTCGTAACCAAAAGCGTCTACCAAGTGTTGAAGATATTCAGGATATTGTTGAGGATGCGTTGATTGACTCTAAATTTAAGAAGACTGCAAAGGCGTACATTATTTACCGCGATCAGCATAAAAAATTGCGCGAAATTACCTCTAATGCGCACGTTGATTTGATTGATAAATATCTGGAAAATTTGGATTGGAAAGTTAATGAAAACTCTAATATGGGCTACAGTCTGCAGGGTTTGAATAACTATGTTTCAGCGGAGATTACAAAGACTTACTGGCTGGATAAAATTTATACATCGAAGATTGGGCAAGCTCACAAAGAAGGCGACTTGCATATTCACGACCTTAACTTGCTAAGCGTTTATTGCGTCGGCTGGGATTTGACTGACTTGTTACAAGAAGGATTTACTGGTGTTGCTGGTAAGGTTGCCTCTAAGCCAGCTAAGCATTTCCGATCAGCGCTTGGTCAAGTTGTAAACTTCTTTTATACATTACAGGGCGAAGCGGCTGGTGCGCAGGCTTTCTCTGATTTTGACACGCTATTAGCGCCGTTTATTCGTGCCGACAAATTGAGCTATAAAGAAGTAAAACAGGCTATTCAAGAATTCGTCTTTAACGTCAACGTGCCAACTCGTGTTGGTTTTCAGACGCCGTTTACCAACATCACGCTTGACCTTGAATGTCCAAAGCATATGGCAGATAATCCAGTGATCATTGGTGGCGAGATGCAGGAAACGACTTATGGTGAATATCAAGAAGAAATGAATATGCTAAATAAGGCGCTGTTGGAGGTTCTTTCTGAGGGTGACGCTAATGGTCGCGTATTTACCTTCCCAATTCCAACGGTTAATATCACCAAGGACTTCAATTGGGATAATCCGGTGATTGAAAGTTTGTGGGAAGCCAGCGCTAAATACGGCATTCCGTACTTCTCAAACTTCATCAATTCTGATATGGATCCAGAAGATGCGCGCTCGATGTGCTGTCGATTGCGTATTGATAATCGTCAATTGGAATATCGTGGCGGTGGCTTGTTCGGCTCAAATCCAATGACTGGTTCGGTCGGTGTGGTAACGATAAACTTGCCACGACTGGCACTAAAATCTAAGAACGAAAAAGAATTCTTCAAGGGATTGGCTGAGCTTATGGACATGGCAAAGGACAGTCTGGAAACTAAGCGTAAAGTTTTGGAGCGATTGACCGATGCTAATTTGTATCCGTACACCAAGTTTTATTTGCGAAACATTAAGCAACGCTTCAATCAATATTGGAAGAACCATTTTTCAACTATCGGTTTGATCGGCACGAACGAGGCGGCGCTTAATTTACTAGGCGTTGATATTGGCACGGAAAAAGGCAAGGCTTTTGCTGAAAAAACGCTTGATTTTATGCGCGATCGTTTGGTGGAATATCAGAAGGAAACTGGCAATAATTACAATCTTGAGGCAACGCCAGCTGAAGGCACGACGTATCGATTGGCACAACTTGATAAAGCTAGCTTCCCGGATCGAGCGCACTTTGCCAACGGAATTGGCGCGGAAGTTAAATGTCCGTTCTATACCAACTCTAGCCACTTGCCAGTTAATTACACGGACGATTTGTTTGAGTTGATGGATCTTCAGGACAATTTGCAAACCAAGTACACGGGCGGCACGGTGATTCACTTCTTCTTAGGTGAGCGCATGGACGATCCGCAAACTTTGAAAAAATTGGTGAAAACGATTTGTGAAAATTACAAATTGCCATACTTCACGTTCAGTCCAAGCTTCTCAATTTGTAAGAATCACGGCTATATTGTTGGTGAGCATCCAGAATGTCCAAATTGTGGTGAGGCGACTGAAGTTTACTCACGCGTGGTTGGTTTCTTGCGTCCAGTTTCTCAATGGAATAAGGGCAAGCAAGCGGAATTTGAAATGAGGGAACATTATGACAATGCCGCCGAACACCAGCGACTTAGCGCCGTCGCGGCAGCTTAAAGTTTCAATTGGTGGAATTCAGAAGCTGTCGCTTGTGGATTATCCAGGGCACGTGGCGGCAGCTCTGTTTCTCTCTGGTTGCAATATGCGGTGCGGTTATTGCCATAATCCTGAATTGGTATTGCCTGAACGGTTAGCGCCGAGCCTTCCAGTTGATGAAGTGATGATATTTCTAAAATCGCGAGTTGGTCGGCTGGACGGCGTGGTGATTTCTGGCGGCGAACCAACGGTAAATGAAGATTTGCCGGAGTTATGTCGGATGATTAAGAAACTTGGTTTTGATATTAAATTGGATACCAACGGCACGCATCCAGATATAGTTCGCGGAATAGTTGAAGAAGGGCTGATTGACTTTATTGCGATGGATGTAAAAGGTCCGCTGGAAAAATATGTTGAAATTGCGGCGCGACCGATTGATTTGGAAGCGATCAAGGAGAATGTTCGGTTGATGATTGATTCGGGAATTGATCACGAATTCCGTACGACGATTGTCCGCGAGCAATTGGAAGTTAGCGATTTTGAGAAGATTGGCGAGCTAGTTAAGGGCGCGAAGAGATTTGCCTTGCAGCATTTTCGCACCGGCACGACAATTAGTCCAAAGTTTGCGAATTACCACACTTTTACTGACGAAGAATTTAGAGAAGCTCAGAAAATAATGGAAAGGTACGTTGGAGAATGCGTGATTCATTAGAGGTTGAAATTGTGCGCGTCCGTCAGGAAAATCCTGAAGTGAAGACGTTATATTTTGCGCGACCGTTCGACTTTACCGCCGGACAATATATTACGGTTTTTATTGATGGTAGTAGCGTGCGCGAAGGGAAGGCTTATAGTATTTCTTCTACTCCTGACGATGAGCTAATGTCGATTACCGTGAAGAATGTTGGTGGTGAATTTTCTAGCTATTTATGCTCACGGAATGTTGGCGATAAATTACAAATTAGCCACGCTTATGGCGATTTCAATCCGCAAACAGAAAGTCCTTTGGTCGGAATTGCTGCGAGCTGTGGGCTTAGTCCAATTTGGAGTGTTATGGCAAGTTCTAGCCAGCCGACGTTTTTATATTTTAGCCAAAAATCGCCAGAATATATGGTTTTTGAAAATGAGCTAGCGGCGTCAAATATTAAAGTGAAGAAGTTTAGCACTCGCCAGCAAGTTGAAGAAAAAGATGGTTGGTTTAACGGTCGATTTAATGTGGAAAAAATCGTGAGTGAAGTGCCAGAAGATGCGCATTTTTTGGTCTGTGGAAGTTTGCCGTTTGTTAGAGATGTTTGGCAAAAATTATCCGCCGCCGGCGTAAGCGAATTGAAAATTTCAACGGAGACGTTTTTTGAGCAATGAACGAAAGTTTGGCGGATGGAGCGGGCGATTTTAATGTTTTCTCGGCGTTGAATGGCGATGTTAATTTTCAGGATCTATCTTCAGAAATTGATGACGATGCGACTGAATTAAATTTGGTAGAAGCGGTTGCTAGCGGCGAGAAAATTGATACGTCATTTGCCGAAGAAAGCGAAGCGGAAACAACAGAAGAATGTTTGGACGCTGAAAGACGATCGGAAATTTGCCAAAACGTAGCCAGTGCAGCGTGCGCCAGTTGCGCTGCGGCGGGAACTTGTCCGATATTAAGAATGCGAAATTTTGCGAAAGAGAATTTGCGTCCGGTAGCAAAAGAGCCAGAGAGTTATTTGTCTGAATTAATGAACGATGATTGTGATGTTGTTGTTGCTGGATATGTCAGTGCTGATAACGAAGAGGGCTCGTCCGAATCAATTGAAAAAGATAGCCCATCAGAAAATGAAAAAACTGAATCCGTATCAGAAAAACCTGCGGTTAAGTCGGAAGCGAGCGATGATGATGTGCCGATACGCGTGTCGGCGGAAAGTAATGAGGCGAACAAACCGACGGATGATGAATGTTTGAATAGTGAAGATGTGTTGTCGGAAAATATTCTAAGCGCGAAAATAATCAAAGAAAATATCCCGCCGAAAATCAACGAAGAGTCGGGCGAGACTGAGGCAGCTAGTCAAATTAACTCGATGGACTCGGAATACGTTGATAAAAAGGTAGACATTCATAAAGGAGATATGTCTTCTGAGAATCAAGCTCCGGCTGTTGATAAAGAGGATGAATTGCCGAGAGAATTACCTATAAAGAAAGATAGCCATGTAGGGGATGAAAATAATATAAACTCTGCACCGATTTTGGAAAACTCTGCTCCAGAAAAAGATTTGACTGAGAAAGTTGTTTCTAATGAGACGAATTCCTTGCCTGTGTGTGATTTTATTCAAGTCAATAATGAAATTGATGTGGCGATGAATGACAATAATAATGCGCCAGTTGAGGTGGAGTTGAGCGATGAGGTTGTGCGTGAAAGAATTGAATCTGTTGAGTTGATAGAAAATAAGGAGGATTCGCCAACTTTACCGCAACGTGATTTTGAAGAGCGTGAAGTATGTTTCGAAGATTCGGAGAATGTTGCTGTGGTTGAGATTTCTGACGATCATGCGGTTGTGAGCAAAACGGATAATGCGGTGGATGATTCGGGTGATTGCATAGAATTGAGCGAAGAAGCTATGCGTGAATTGGAAGAATTGCCGACTAATAAGTCTGAAATAATAGAACAATTTATTCCCGATTTGAAATTAGTTGATGATGAAATTGATCAGAATAATATCGTCGATGAGGTTGTGAAAAAAGTCGCGGAAAAAACTGAATCGACTGAAGAATGTAGAGGATTGGTTACTACGGATGATTGCGATGAAGTAAAATGCTCTGTAAAAATTGAAGAATCGAGCGATTATTGTGATGACATTGATAATGTTTTGAAAGAGGATTTAAATGCTCCAGTTCTTCAAGAAATTCTTGTTTCGTCAGATAATTCATCGGAGGAAAAAGCTAATTATAATTGTGACGAAGATGACGCCAATGATACAAATATATCTGGCGTTTATTCGGGGCTTTGGGTTGATGATAGTCCGTTGAATCCGGAAGATGATAAGACTTCGAACGTTAGTTATAATTCTAGTGTACTTTTTCAGCTGATAGCATTAGTTGGTTCGTTGGCGGTTAGGATTGTCACCAATAGAATTGTTATCAAGAAACAAGAAGAATTGTGTAAATAGATATATAATAAGCGTATGAATGATAAAGAAAATACTATTAATGTCGCGCGTGCCATTATTCGCATTGGTGACGCCGCTGAAAAAGCCAAAGATTATGGTTTGTTGAAATCGCTAGAGGAAATGGTCGATCAGTTGGCTCGACATAATGTTAAGGACGCTGAGGTTGATATGCAGTTGCTGCTGGAATATGTTAAGTCATTGAACGATTGTGAATATTGCCGAGCGTCTAACGGCGAGATGAGCACTGCCGATTTGGTAGATGAAATAAATCGACAATTAGCGTGTCTTAGTCAGGAGCAAGTGGATAATTCTAGTAAATTGGCTTTGGAATTTGAGCCGACAGTTCATTTAGTGACTGCGAATTATGCCAAGGATGAGAATGGGACGACTTCTGGTGTATCGATAGCTTTGGTTTTTAATAAAGATGGCTCGGTAAGTGCGCCGCGTGATCATTTCTTGAATGCGGAATTGCTTAATTATTTTAACGATAACCATCAGGTCAATTATCAATTTATTGAAGATGATTTACCGCCGAAACTTCAGGATTATCAATTAGTTGCGGGAACGGCGGAAGTGCGAGAAATTCTGCCGCGGGAATTGGAAGTGATAAATTTTTAAGATTTTATGAAAATCTCCGTACACATTAAACCAAACTCTCGCCATCGTGAGGAAGTTGTGAAAAATGACGATGACACATTGACGGTTTATGTCAAATCTCCAGCAATTGAAGGTCGAGCCAACGCGGCGGCTATTAAATTATTGGCAAAACA